>JAKSSI010000099.1 GCA_024403175.1 Clostridia bacterium | reverse complement strand
GGGGTTCTTGCATCGCCTTGCGGCTCGCAACAACCAAGAACCGGTATCCCAGATTGTCCCTACGGGAAACACAAAATGCCTTTTTAATATTTAACTAAAAGAGTTTAATTAGAACATGAATCCAACCGCAACACTTGCTGCAACGATAGATGTAATAGCGGATACGAAGTAACCGAGAATCATCTTTGGAACGATCATAGCTGTGCATGCAGCAGCTTCTTCTTCAGTAAGATCTGTTGTTCCCTTGATAACTTCTTCTGCAGCAATCTGGCTTCCTGGATAGCCAATGTAGCAGCACATGGAAATGCCCATTGCAAGCCATGGATTAATCTTAAGAACTTTTGCAACAACTCCAGAAAGAACAAGCATACCAACAGCTGCCATGAGAATGATAGCAACAGCAGGAACAATCTGAGAAAGAAGTACCTGAAGGCTTACGCTTGCAAATGTGGAAAGAAGAAGTGAGAACAGAGCGAAGTAAATGATGCCCTGTGAGTTAGCCTTCTTTAATGGACCTCTGTCGAGGAAACCGATTTCAGCAGCAGCAAAACCAAAGAGAAGATAGCAAAGATTTGCATTAATAACGCTCTTTGTAACTGGTGCAAGTGCTGTTCCCACTGTATAAGCAACAAAACCGATAAGAGCAACCTTGAAGAAAATCCAGTAGTTACCTTCAACATACTTCATAAAGCCACGTTCCTTCTTTGCAACTGTTGCTTCTGAAGCAGCTGTAGCAACCTTAGAACTGTTCATATAGTTTACAAGTTCATTGTTTACTCTAATGCTGCCGATATATCTCTTAAGGCAGAAAGATGCGATAGGAAGACCTAAAAGCATCTGAAGAAGCAGTACTACCATAACAAATACTGCAACGTCTGGAGCACCCATAGCTGTAGCCATCTGCTGGGAAATAGTTGTAGCAAGAAGTGCACCGCCAAGAGGTCCGATTGCACCAATAGCTCTTGCCTTTCCAATTGTAAGAATACCAACTGTAGCGCATACAATTGCAATACCAACTGTAGCAACAGCAATGATAACGGCTGTCTTCCATTCAGACTTAAGATCCTTAAGCTTTAAGCTGGAAGATACGTCAATAATGCAGAAAGGAATAACAAAGCTTCCTACCATTCCTGCAAGACCTGCAGTAGCTGTTACAGTTCCTGGAACAATTCCTGTGTACATAAGTACAAGGAAAACGATTACTGCAACGAGTACAGAGTTAACATAACCTTTTGTTTTTACGGAAACTGCATTTCCGATTACAAACAGCAATGAGATTACGGCCATTGCTGAGCATACTGTCCAAAATTCCATTCTTTACCCTATCCTTATTTATTACCACTTAAAGTTTCTTTTTTAGTAAAGTCGATTACACCATTCTTGATATTGTCTTCAGCAAGAATTCTGAATAATTCAGTGTAACGAATGTAACCTTCTTCGCCGATTACAAATGGGTTTGCAACCTGATCAAGACGATTTCTTAAAACTGCAAGTCTTTCAACACCGTTATTTAAAATTGGGTGGTTCATAAGGTCTGCATCTACATGATGCTTCTTGCAAGCTTCGATGAAATGATCCAAAGATCTAATGTACTGGTAATTTGCTTCAAGTACTGGTGGTGGTGCGGAGCCTCCCCAAAGGGCTGCTACATGGTCTCTTCCCTGATCCTTTACTGGAATAACAAAGGAAAGTCCGCCTGGTGTATGACCCGGTGTAGAATAGCAGTAAATGTTTGTGTCACCAAGTGTAAGAACGTCACCTTCATCAAGGAAATGATCAACTTCAAAATCAAATGTCCAATCTGGGTTGTTTGCCTTCTTGCAGAATTCAATTTCGAAATCATAGTCAACCTTAGACATATAAGGAACAGCACCGTACTTATCGATAAAGTGCTTTCCGCAACCAGAATGATCTGGATGTCCATGGCTGATAAGAAGAATCTTGATATCTGCTGGGTCGTAACCAAGAGAACGAATTCCATCTTCAATCAAATCTTCATAGAACTGACCAGGCCACATTGCATCTAAAAGAATCAGGCCTTCGCTAGTTTCGATGAGAAGACAGTTTGTTCCAATAGTTCCGATGAATGCAAGATTATCGAACATTTTTACTGCAGGAACAACTTCGTGAGAAGTAGTCATATGTGCAGTTGCCATTAAATCAAACTTCATGTTTTCCTCCTAATAATCCTTCGTATAAATAGTTACGCCAATGGCGCCATATTTTCTCTCTTTGATAGCTGTAAAACCGCAGAGCTGGCTAGGCATTTCATCCTTATGGGAATATTCGCAAACAACTACCCCTCCTGGAGCCAAATTGCCGCTAGCATCAATTGCCTTAAGCGTTTCAGGAATAAGCTTAGCTGCATATGGTGGATCTACAAAGTAGATATTAACCTTATCGTGTACACGTCTGATGTTTGCCTTAAAATCTCCAGCCAGTAAAACAGCATGGTCTTCAACTTCACAGTACTTAACATTTTCTTTTACAAGCGCTAAGCTTTCTCTTGAAGCATCAGAAAAATAGCACATCTTTGCCCCACGGGAAATAGCTTCAAGTCCAAGATTTCCAGAACCAGCAAAGACATCCATACAAACAAACTCTTCCTGCATATAAGGATAAAGCATATCAAACATTGCTTCCTTAACCTTATCGGAAGTTGGTCTTACATCATATGTTTTAGGGCTCTTTAAACGTCTGCCCTTAAGACTACCTGTAATAATTCTCATAATGCCTAATTATAAAATAATATTATCAATCTTCATATACTTTTCTTTAAGCTTCTCTGAAAATACTGCGTTTTCAGGCTTTGTAAGCTTTGGGTCGTCAGTTAAGATTTTGTTAACCATTATGCCTGCCTCATCGGCAATTTTCGCATGCTTTATTGGGTCGGCGTATTTAAGCTGAGGAAGACCATGCTGCCTGTAGCCAAAGAATTCGCCCGGACCACGCATTTCTAAGTCTTTTTCGGCAATAACAAAACCATCGTTTGAATTGCACATTATCTTAGAACGCTCTTTGGCGAGTTCTGTATCGTCGCCGCTAACAAGAAGACAGTAAGACTGATGCTTACCACGACCAACACGGCCTCTAAGCTGGTGAAGCTGAGCCAAACCGAAGCGCTCCTGATTTTCTATAAGCATTACAGTAGCGTTTGGAACATTGATACCTACTTCAATAACAACAGTAGAAATAAGTACCTGAACTTCGCCGCTGTAGAACTTTTGCATTATTTCATCTTTTTCCTTTTGCGACATCTGACCGTGAAGAAGAGCCGCGTTTACGCCCTTGTACTGCTTCTTAAATTCTTCGTACAATTCTTCTGCACTCTGGCCTTCAACCGCATCGGATTCTTCAATAAGAGGCGCTACAATATAAACCTGCCTGCCCTCATCTACCTGAGACAAAGCTAAATCATAAGCATCTTGTCTGTTCTTCTGATTAAATTCTTTTGTAATTATAGGAATTCTTCCAGGAGGCATTTCATCAATAATAGAAATGTCTAAATCGGCGTATAAAACAACTGCCAGAGTTCTAGGAATTGGTGTAGCAGTCATTACAAGTACATCAGGATTTTCGCCCTTTTCAGATAAAGATCTGCGCTGCGAAACACCGAAACGATGCTGCTCATCTGTAATAACAAGTCCTAAATTTTTATATTCAACACCAGCAGAAATAAGTGCGTGTGTACCAACTGCCACCTGAGTTTCGCCGCTTGCAAGTCTTTCTAAAGCAAGACGTCTTTCCTTTGCAGGCATAGATCCTGTAATGATATCAACATTAATGCCTTCGCCCTCAAAATCCTTTTTAAGCGTTTCATAATGCTGGTATGCAAGAATTTCCGTTGGAGCCATAAACGCCGCCTGAAAGCCCGATTTTACAGCTTGAACAATGGATGCTTCGGCCACTATGGTTTTACCCGAACCTACGTCGCCCTGAACAAGTCTGTTCATTGGAACGTCTTTCTTCATATCAATTAAAACGTCGTTTAAAACCCTAAGCTGCGCTCCTGTTAATTTGTACGGAAGCTTACCCACAAAGTCCATAGCATATGGCCCATCGAAAACATGACCCTGCTTTTTATCTCTACCCATAGACTTTGAAATAGCCAAAGCGCTCTTTAGATAAAAGAGTTCTTCATAAACAAGTCTATATCTTGCAGCCTTATATTTATCGTCATCTTCTGGATAGTGAACGTTTGAAATAGCATAAATATTAGAGCAAAGATGCGATTCCAAAACAACGCTTTGTGGCAAAGTTTCAGGCATCTCAACAGCGTGGTCTACAGCTAGCCTTGTAAGCTTTCTTAAATCCTTTTGAGTAATCCCATTTGTAAGCGGATAAACAGGAAGTATTCCGCCTTCGTCGCCATCATACTTAGAATATGTTGGATGGAACATTATAGTGCGGCCGTTTTCAACTTTACATTTTCCGAAGAAATTATAAAGTTCACCCTGCTCGAATTTCATAAATCCGGCCATAAAGAAAAGAACTTCCATGCGTCCTGTTTTATCTTCAACAAGAACATGTAAAGTCCTCTTTCTGCCAAAACCCTTTCCGAATCTTGCCATGATAACAACGCCTCTTACAAGGCACTTGTCTTCGTTTTGAATCTGTGCAATGTTCTTAACATTACGGAAGTCTTCGTAGGATCTTGGGTACAAATCTAAACTATCGCCTAAGGTTTTAACCCCCAGGCGATAGATATTTTCTGCTTTCTTTGGGCCTATACCTTTAATATCGGTTATAGGAGATGAAAGGCTTATTATTTTATCAGTAGTCTTTGTTGGCATTATAGCTGTATCTGATATTTCTCTCTACGTTATTACCCTTTTGAGTAAACATTGTATCAATAACTACTACAACATCATCAAGTGCTATTTGAATTGTTTCAGTAACACCTTCAGCAAGAGAAACAGCCAGAGCTTTCACAACTTCGCTGGTACTTTCGCCCATAGCTAAAGATATGTGCAGGCAAATATAAACACCCTTAGATGTCTGCTTAACATCCTTTTGATTAAGCAGTTTTATCTTACCTGAACTAACCCATGGCTGAAGAACATTTTGAATAAGCTCGGCCAAAACCAGCTTATTAAAAGTAATTTCCCCTAAATTGTTTTTCTCTGTATAAATCATGGTTTTATTTTAACACATCGATTAAAAGTTTATCAATTCTTCTGTCCACTATGCTGAGTATGGTAACTCTAATCTGAAGATCTTCGTCTTCAAAACCGTCGCCATCATGCGGATATACTTCAAAGTGTTCAAGCACCCAACCGCCAACAGTATCGGATTCTGTTTCGAAAGTTTCTTCGTTAATGTGAAGAGTTTCGCAGAAATCTGCAACAGAGATATCGCCATCAAGCTCGAAAGTAGTTTCGTTAATTTCAATAACTTCTTCCTCTTCGATTTCGTCGTTTTCATCCCAAATGTCGCCAACGATTTCTTCAAGAATATCTTCCATGGTTAT
>JAKSSI010000098.1 GCA_024403175.1 Clostridia bacterium | reverse complement strand
ACCGATAAGAGTTACGATTTCGCCTTCAGGTACGTCGATAGAAATACCCTTTACAGCTTCAATACCGCCATAATTTACCTTAAGGTCTTTGATTGTAAGAATGTTAGCCAATGTCAGTCACCCCCAGGTAAGCGTCAATTACACGCTGATCGTTCTGAACTTCTGCAGGTGTTCCGTGGCAGATTTCCTTACCGAAGTCGATAACGTAAATCTTGTCGGAGAACTGCATTACAAGGTCCATATGATGTTCAATCATAAAGATTGTAAGGTCGTGCTTTTCCTTGATTTCCACAATGAATTCGCCAAGTTCCTGAGTTTCCTGCGGGTTCATACCTGCTGCAGGTTCGTCCAGGAGAAGAAGGTCAGGTTCTGTGGCAAGAGCTCTTGCAATTTCGAGTCTTCTCTGAAGTCCGTATGGAAGGGATACTGCCAGATCGTCCTTGTACTGAAGCAGATTCTGTTCATCCAGAAGCTCTGCTGTTTCCTGACGCATTCTTGCTTCTTCGAGAGCGGAAAGTCTTAATGCTGCGGAGAACATTGTCTGCTTTGCTCTCATATGCTTTGCTGTAAGAACGTTGTCGAATACTGTCATTGTTTTCCAAAGTCTGATATTCTGGAAAGTTCTTGCAACACCCAGCTTTGTAATCTGGTCCGGAGTCGGATCGATCTGCTGTTCGTTTGCGTACTTGTCTCCGTTTTCGCCTGCATAAAGCTTCTTCATCTTGCCTGTAGGATGAGCGGCAATAATGGTCTTTCCGTTGTACATAATCTTGCCGTTTGTAGGCTGATATACACCGGTAATGCAGTTGAATGCTGTTGTCTTTCCGGCACCGTTAGGACCGATAAGAGCAACGATTTCGCCCCTGTTTACCTCTAAGGAAAGATTGTTAACGGCAACAACGCCGCCGAACTGCATTGTGACATCCTGGAGCTTAAGAAGCGGAGTATTAGGCATTTTTCTTTTCTCCTTTCTTAAACTTAGCAGCTATTCTGCTTATTGAGAATTCATGATCGCCCATAAGACCCTTCTGGAAGAAGAGAACGATGATCATGATGATTACAGAGAATACAACCTTTCTGAATCCGCCGCGGAGAAGTGGAACCTTGAAGCTTCCGAGATATGTTTCGAAGTCAAGGAATCTGAGCCACCATTCTGAAGATGCGATGAACAGGAATGCTGCGAAAATACTTCCGGAAATGGAACCTATACCACCGATTACAACGATGAGAAGAATTTCGTATGTCATTGCGGAAGTAAAGTTTGTTGCGGAAAGGCTGGAATTGTACATTGCCAGCATTGCGCCTGCAAGTCCCATAAAGAAGGAAGAAACAACAAAGGATAGTCTCTTGTGATGAGCAAGATTGATTCCCATGGCTTCTGCAGCTATTTCGTCGTCTCTGATGGACTTAAATGCACGTCCGTAAGACGAATTGATTAAAAGGATAATAAAGAGTATGCATACGCCTGCAAAGAGTGCATATTCTATAAGGCTTCCGAAGGTCTTATATCCGCTGATAGGGTTTGGACCGTTTGTAATTGCAAGAAGGTCTGTACTCTGAATTACGGTTCTTACGATTTCGGCAAAGCCCAAAGTTGCAATTGCAAGGTAGTCGGACTTAAGTCTTAAAACAGGAAGACCGATGAGGAATGCAAAGAATGCAGCCACAAAACCTGCAAGTATCAGTGCAACAATTACAGGAAGAACGAACTGAATCATTCCGCCGTTAGGATCCTGATAGTATACTGCGGCACGTCTGTCCACAGGAATTGTAAAAATTGCGTAGGTATATGCACCAAGGCACATAAAGCCAGCATGACCTAAGCTGAAAAGTCCGGTAAAACCGTTGAGCAGGTTCATTGCAACCGCAGCAAGGGAGTAAATGCAACACTTTTTAAGAATGTTGATAACTGTATGGCTTGGAGGAAGAACCAGCTGACAAACCAGCATAAGAGCCAGGACAACTATTACAAGAAGCATATTGAGCTTCGCGTCTTTTGAAATATTCTTAAACATTGAAGCCCCCTTATACCTTATCTATAGTCTTTTCACCGAAAATACCTGTCGGCTTTACGATGAGAATTATAATCAACAGAACGAATGTAAATGCATCCTTATAAGTGGAAAGACCGAATGCAACAGCAAGGTTTTCAACAACACCGATAATGATGGCACCTACAACAGCACCCGGGATTGAACCTATACCGCCGAATACTGCAGCAACAAAGGCCTTAAGGCCGGGCAGTGCACCGGAAGTAGGCTGAACACCTGTGTACTTTGTAAAGTAAAGCACAGCACCAACACCTGCAAGGAATGAACCGATTACAAATGTTGTACTGATTATGCGGTTAACCTTAATACCCATAAGACGGCTTGTTTCGAAGTCTCTTGAAACAGCTCTCATTGCCATACCTGTCTTGGTGTGGTTAATGAGGAGAACAAGAAGAATCATAAGAACGATTACGAGTATAGGTGTAACGAAAATTACAAGTTTATCTCCGATTCCGAAGAATATAACTCTCTTGGAAAGGAACGGAATTGCCGGGTACTGCTTTGCAAGTCCGCCTGTAATGTAATAAACCAGATTCTGCAGAAGATAAGAAACACCAATGGCAGAAACCATTACGGACATTCTCGGGGATGATCTGAGCGGCGTGTAAGCACAGCGTTCAATCATAAAGCCCACAAAAGCAGTCAGGAACAATACCACAGGAACCGCAATGTACCATGGCATTGATGCTGAAACATATATCATAAGTATGCCGGAAACCATAAAAAGGTCGCCATGAGCAAAGTTAATAAGTCTTAAAATACCATAAACCATAGTGTAACCTATGGCGATAAGAGCATATTGACTTCCTACGGACAAGCCGGCAAGCAAGTATGGTAAATAACTCATAAATAACAGTTGAGGGTGCGAGATTGGTCGCACCCTCTTTCCTTTTCAATACTTCTAGCGATACTACTTAATCTTTGTCATAGCGAAGTCTGCCATTACGCTGCCCTGGAATGGGTCGAGGAAGCAGATTCTGAAGTAGAGTGGGTGTCCATCTGTAACGAGTGGGTTTGTGCAGGAAACACCGATTGCAGGAACGCCTGCATTGTAGAATGTATCAGCAGCAGCGATGGAGATACCGGAACCATAAGAACCGATAGAAACGCAAGCACCCTTGTTTACAATCTGGGATGCAGCGGATACAGCCTTTGTATCGTCGGATTCGTTATCAACGATAACGAGTTCAACTGGATATGCCTTTCCATCTACTGTGATGGAGTTCTTGAGGGAGTTAGCATACTTAGCGCCGATAACTTCCTGCTTACCACCAGCACCGTTAGCACCGGACTGTGGTTCGTAAACGCCGATGTAAATCTTGCCATCAGCAGCGATTACTGTCTTGCTTGCTGGAACTGCGCTGTAGTCAAGAGCCTTGCCCTGTGCAGCGTTGTTAGCAACAGTCTGAACCTTTTCGAATGCGAATTCTGTCTTGGAAGCAGCCTTCTTAATGTAAGCGGAATCCTTGATAGCGTCGCCAACCTGGTCAAACTTAATTGTACCTGTTACAGCGTTCTTAATGTCTGTTCCCCAAAGAGCGTTAGCAACGTCGATGGATGTAGCCTTTGCGCCATTAGCAGCAAGAGCTCTTTCAACAGCATCAAATGCTACGTTGTAAGCATCAAATCCAAGAGCGGATACAGCAGCAACGATATCGTTTCCGCCGTTGTTTGTCTTTTCCTGAGCGTTAGAGTTGAGGTATGCCTTGAATCCCTTTACGAAATCCTTAGCAGCACCGGATTCATCGTTTTCGTCGAAGAATGTGGAGCAGTATACATCAAGACCTGTTCCATCTGTAGCTTCGAGAATTACGGAAGATTCCCATGTGTCACCAGCCATAATTGGAATGTCTACCATCTTGTCTGCAGCCTGTCCAATGAAGAGAGAAGCAACCTGGATAGAGTTAGGGCAGAAGATTACGTCTGCCATATTGTTTACAGCATTCTGAATGTAGGAAGAGAAATCAGATGTATCCTTTGGGAAGGATTCTTCGATTACTTCTCCGCCAGCAGCCTTGAATGCCTTTGCGAAGTTAGAACCAAGACCAAGGGAGTATGTGTCGCCAACTTCTGTAAGAACATATGCAATCTTCTTACCGTCGTTGGAGTGATCTACCTTAGGTTCATTGCTTGGTGTTTCTTTCTTGCCGCAAGCTGCAAAGGCGAATACCATTGCAAGAGCAAGAACAATTGCTAATACCTTTTTCATTTTTATAGTCCTCCATAAAATAAATTTATATCTTTATTATATATAACATAATTAAAAAAGATTTTCATATTATAAGCCATAAACGCCCTTGTAGCAAGGGATTGAAGCTTCTAATCTTCCTACGGCAACACTCTTATGGTCATATGTTTTTAATACACGGACACTTGTTTTTAAAGCCCTGTTTTGTTATACTTTTTCATCATAAAAAGAGGCAAAAAAATGGTTGAACATATTACAAAAAACATATACAAAATTGAGGTTCCTCTTGTAGGAAATCCTCTAAAATATCTTAATTCATACTTTCTAAGAGGCGATGACGAAGACTATCTTATCGACACAGGATTTAACACCCAAGACTGCGAAGACGCTTTAAGAGCAGGCCTTGAAGAAGTTGGATATAGAAAAGACAAACTGAATATTATAAACACTCACCTTCATATGGACCATGCAGGTTTAGACTATCTCTTCACTTCAGAAGGCAAAAAAGCCTATATGAGTAAAGACGACTGGGAATCCACAAAGAAGTTCTACTTCGGCGCAGGAATGCAAAGAGAAGAAAGAGATTTAAAAGAAGGAATTACTTTTGAAAAGTTTAAGGCTATGCGCGGCCGCACACCGTCTAAGCTCTATCGAGAACCTCAGTTTAACGTAGATCAGATGGAAGCTTTTGAAGATGGCCACATCTTTGAAATTGGCGATGTTAGTCTTAAGGCTATTACAGTGCCTGGCCATACCATAGGAAACACTATGTTTTGGTGCGAAGAAGAAGGCCTTATGTTTACTGGCGACCACATACTCTTCGACATTACACCAAACATTTCAATTTGGATGGAGATGGACGATGCCCTCACCCAGTATTTAAATAGCTTGGATAAAGCAAAGGCATACGATGTTAAGCTTGCGCTGCCGGGCCATAGAAAGCCAGGAGATTATAGAGCAAGAATTGACACTATAAAAGAGCATCACGAACTTCGTCTTAAGGAAGTCTTAGATATTCTAGAAAATAATCCAGGACTTAACGCTTATGAACTTACAGAAAAAATGTCTTGGAAAGTTCACCGCGACCCAGACGGCAGTTTCCCACTAAAGCAGCTCTGGTTTGCTTCCGGCGAAGCAATGGCTCATCTTGATTGCCTTGTAACACGCGGCCTTGTAGAACGCCGCGAAGGCGACCCATACTACACATATCACCTTAAGTAAATAAAAAGGATCTGCAAATGCATGAACTAGTAAGATTAAAGTAGACACATAAAAAACGTGTCTACTTTTTCTTTTGG
>JAKSSI010000097.1 GCA_024403175.1 Clostridia bacterium | reverse complement strand
TGTATCCTGCATTGGTACAGGGTGCAAATAGTGCAGCATCTATTGCCGACGCTAGTTACAATTTTAATATGCAGTTTAAAGATACTGATGTTTTGATCGTAGGAAGAGGCGGTGGATCCATTGAAGACCTTTGGTCCTTTAATGAGGAGATAGTTGCGCGTGCCGTTTATGATTCAAAGATTCCCGTAATATCTGCAGTCGGCCATGAAATCGACACAGTTATTACTGACTATGTAGCAGATTTAAGAGCTGCTACACCTACAGCAGCGGCTGAGCTTGCTGTACCGCACATAGACAATTACATAGATAGAATTAGAAGCTGTAATCCAGTACGCATGTACAAGGAACTGGCAGACAAAGTTACTTATGGTCTTCAAAACATTGAGCACCTGTATAAATCTTGCCAGGATAATATTACATCAACTATAAAAGACTACGAAAATCAGCTTAAACTTTTAAAGCTTGATATAGATTCTTCCAATCCTTTAAACGTGCTTGAAAAGGGCTATGCAGCCGTTAAAGACGAAAAAGGCAATTGGATATCAGATATTAAATCAGTTAAAAAAGGCGATACTATTAGCATCCTTTTAAACGGAGGCACTATTACCGCCACAGCTATAAACGTGGAGAAAAGCAATGGCAACAAAAAAGACTAAAGAATTAAGCTTCGAAGAAGCTCTTTCCAAACTCGAAGACGCAGCCGATGCGCTTAGATCCGGAGATGGTTCATTAGAAGAATCCATCGAAATTTTTAACAAGAGTGTTGAGTATTACAATCTTTGCAAAGCAAAGTTAGAAGCAGCTAAACAGAAAATCGAAATGTTTAATCCTGAAACAGGAGAGGTGGTTGATTTTGATGAACAATAGTTCTGCAGCAGCATATAACAAATTAAAGGATTTAGTAAACGAGCATCTTTTCGACTTTATGCCTAATATCGATCCTAAATGTAAGGATCTTTACGAGGCTATGAAATATTCTCTCACAGCTGGCGGAAAGCGCATTAGACCAGTGCTTCTTCTTGCTGCTTTTGATATGTGCAATAAGCCTATGAATATGGCTATTCCTTTTGCATGTGCAGTTGAATACATTCACACTTACTCTCTTATTCACGACGACCTTCCATGTATGGATAACGATGATTTAAGAAGAGGTAAGCCAACAAATCATAAGATGTTTGGAGAAGATATTGCTCTTCTTGCAGGCGACGGTCTTCTTTCTGCAGCTTATGAAATTATGACAAAGAATATGCTTCTCTTCCTTGACGACCCAGAAGAACTCAACTGTAAAGTTAGAGCTGCATTTTCTATTTCCAAGGGAACAGGCGTTAGAGGCATGGTTGCTGGCCAGGTGGCAGACGTTGAAGCAGAAGGTACTACTGCGTCTGAAGACATGGTTAACTTTATTCACGTTAATAAGACAGGTACATTTATTAGAGCTTGCGTAAAGGCTGGCGGTTATCTTGGTGGCGCAGATAAGGAATTAATGGCCAACCTTGAAACCTACGGTGAAAACCTTGGTCTTGCTTTCCAGGTTGTAGACGATATTCTCGACGTTATTAGTAGCGAAGAAGAAATGGGTCACACAATTGGAAAAGATGAAGACCAGAACAAGTGCACTTATCCTGCAGTTTATGGACTCGAAAGATCCATTGAAATAGCAAACGAACTTCTCGGCAAAGCTAGAGATGCAGTATCAGGCTATTACGATAATGCAGAAGTTCTGCTTTATGTACTCGATTTACTCCAATCAAAAATTGATGTCAATAAATAAAAACGAAAATTTAATACAGCAAGTTAAAAGTATGTCTGCATCTGAACTTGATGCACTTGCTTTAGATATAAGACAAGATCTTATTAAATTTGTATCAAAGAATGGGGGCCACTTAGCTTCCAATCTTGGCATTGTTGAACTTACTTTAGCACTGCACAAGGTTTTTGATACACCAAAGGATAAGATTATTTTTGACGTTGGTCATCAGAGCTATGTTCATAAGATGCTTACAGGCAGATATGAAGATATGGAAAACTTAAGAAACTACGGTGGTATTTCTGGTTTTCCTAAAATTGATGAATCAGCACACGATATGTTTAACAGCGGCCATTCTGGCACTTCTATAGGTGCTTGTCTTGGTTATGCTACAGCAAGAGATTTAAAGAATGAAAACTATTCTTGTATCTCTGTTATTGGCGATGGTTCTTTAACAGCCGGTGTTGCATGGGAAGCTTTAAACTTAGCTGGAGCTTCTAAAACTCCAATGATAGTTATTATCAATGATAATACTATGTCTATTTCAGGCAATATTGGAGGTATTCCAAAGCACTTAAGAAAGCTTAGAACAAGCCATGCATACAATAAGTTTAAGGATTCTATTAAGGCTGCAAAGCTTACAGGACTTCAGAAGTTCCTTGTAAAATTTAGAAACCTTATTAAGTACACGATGGTGCCAGGTGCGATTTTTGAAGAGCTTGGTTTTAAGTATTATGGACCAATCGATGGCCACAATATTGATGAACTTACAAAGACTCTTGAATTTGCTAAGACAAGCAACAGACCAATAGTTCTTCATGTTGTTACTAGAAAGGGTAAAGGCTTTGGCCCTGCTGAAGAAAATCCTTCTAAGTATCATGGAATTGGTAAATTCGATGTGGAAACCGCAGATGCAGTTTCTGTTGAAAATAAAAATTCTTGGTCTTCTATTTTTGGAGACGAACTTTCAAAGATTGCCGACGAAGATGAAAAAGTAGTGGCAGTATCTGCTGCTATGATAGATGGTACTGGCCTTGGAAGCTTTAAAGAAAAGCATCCAAACAGAATGTTCGATGTAGGTATTGCAGAGCAAAATGCAGTTGCATTTGCATCAGGACTTGCTTTAAACGGATTAAAGCCAGCAGTTGCTTTATATTCAACATTCCTTCAGCGTGCTTTCGATCAAGTACTTTCAGAAGTTGCTCTTCAAAAGCTTCCAATTATCTTTGCTGTTGATAGAGCAGGAATTACTGGTCAGGACGGCGAAACACATCAGGGACAGTTTGATATTGCATATTTAAAGCTTATTCCAGGCATTACAATTCTCTCGCCAAGAGATGAGTCTTCTTTAAGACAGATGCTTAGATATGCACATACTTTAGATTCTACTGTTGCAATAAGATATGGTAGAGGAAATGCTCCAAAGGCAGAAAAATGGAATGAAACAACTTCCTTTGATCCAAAACCTGAAGTTATAAAAGAAGGTAAGGATGTAATCATTTTCTCAGATGGCAATTCACTTCCAATTGCAATTGATGCTGCAGAAAAATTAGAAAACATAGATGCATCAGTTTGCGATTTAAAAGTTTTAAAGCCTCTTGATAAAGAGGAAATTATAAAGATTGCTTCAAATTACAAATATGTAATTACAGTTGAAGACGGCACTATTTGCGGAGGGGTTGGCGAAGAAATCTCTGCAATTCTTATACAGTCTAAACTTTCTATAAACGTACTTAATATTGCTTGGCCAGACGCTTTTATTCCTCACGGCACCGTTAGCAAACTTCGTGAGGTTTATGAAATGGATGCAAACGGCATAGCAAAGAAGATAAAGGAATTCTATGAAAAAAAGGCTTGATGTACTTTTAACTGAACAAGGATATTTTGAATCAAGAGAAAAAGCCAAGCTTGCTATCATGGAAGGCAAAGTATTTGTTAACAAGGCTATTTCCGATAAGCCTGGCACAAATGTAGACGTTGAAGCCCTTATAGAAGTAAAGGGCGATAAGTGTCCGTTTGTAAGCCGCGGTGGATTTAAGCTTAACAAAGCTTTAGATGTTTTTGAAATCGATGTTAATGGCTTGACTTGCCTTGATATTGGCGCATCTACAGGTGGGTTTACAGACTGTATGCTTCAACGCGGAGCTACAAAAGTCTATTCAGTAGACGTAGGACATGGTCAGCTTGATTATAAGCTAAGACAAGATGAACGAGTAGTCTGCATGGAAAAGTATAATTTTAGAAATGCAGTGCCTGAAGATTTTGCAGACAGTTTTGATTTTGCCTGCACAGATGTTTCCTTTATCTCTCTTAAATTGATTTTTCCGCCAGCTGTAACTCTTTTAAAAGACGGTGCAGAATTTGTGGCTCTTGTTAAGCCGCAGTTTGAAGCCGGCAGAGAACAGGTTGGAAAAAAGGGAATAGTAAAAGATCCTTCAGTTCACAAGTCTGTAATTGAAAACGTTATAGGCTATGCAAACGATAGTGGTCTTTCAGTAATCGGTTTGGATTTCTCACCGGTTACTGGAACAACAGGAAACATAGAGTTTCTTATTAGATTAAAAAAACAAACAGAAGTTATTAATTCAGAAATAGATGTGAATGCAGTTGTAGAGGCTGCTCACAAGAAATTGGAGATATAAATGGCTTACAGCCCAATGATGCAACAATATTTGGCAACTAAGGAGCAGTACAAAGACTGTATCCTGTTTTATCGTCTCGGTGATTTTTATGAGATGTTTTTTGAGGATGCCGTAATTGTATCTAAGGCTATCGAATTGGTTTTAACAGCAAAGTCTTGCGGTGGAGAAGATAAGGCGCCAATGTGTGGTGTTCCTTACCATGCTGCCGATACTTATATTGCAAAACTCATTGAACAGGGCTTTAAGGTGGCTATTGCAGAACAGATGGCCGACCCTGCTACAACCAAGGGCATAGTGCCAAGAGAAGTTGTTAAGATTGTTACTCCTGGTACTGTTGTAAGTGCATCAATGCTGGATGAAAAGGAAAACAACTACTTAGTTGCAGTTTACTTCGACGAAGATTGCATTGATTCATCTTGGTGCGATTTATCTACAGGTGAATTCTGCGCATCTAAGTTTGAAGGCGACAGCGCCTTTGAACAGCTTCTTGAAACACTTACAAGAATTGCTCCAAAGGAAATCATCACTAATAAAACAGAGGCTGAAAAGCCTGAAATATATAACTATGTACAGCTTCAAAGAAAGCTTTACATCTCTTGCATAGAAAAGCGTCTTTACTATGATAAGAATGCTGTATCTATGCTTCTTGCATATCTTAAAGATACTCAAAAGCAAGACATTGTTCACTTAGAGCCACTTAAGGTTTTAGATGCAAACAAGACTATGCGTCTTGATAGAGCCACAATAAGAAATCTTGAAATAACAGAAACACTCTTTGAAAGAAACGTAAAGGGAAGTCTCCTTGGAGTTCTTGATAAGTGCGGCACAGCTATGGGTTCAAGAAGAATGAAGCAGTGGCTTAGAGAACCTTTAATCGACAAAAACGAAATTGATAGAAGACTCGATGCCGTAGATGTTCTTTGCTACGACATATTTACTCGCAATAATTTAAGAGAATCACTTAAGGCTATTTATGATTTGGAAAGACTTATTGCTAGAATTTCCATGGGTACTGCAAATGCTAAGGATATGATAGCTCTTAAGATTTCCCTTAAGAAACTTCCTGATATTAAAGCTGAACTTTCTGATTTAGATTCAGAACTTTTAAAGCAGCTTAATATGCAGATTTCTCCGTTAGAAGATATTTGTCAGAACATTGAAGATGCCATTGTAGATGAACCACCATTCTCCATTAGAGAAGGCGGTATTATTCGTCCTGGTTATTCCGAAGAGCTTGATAATATTAACTTATCTGCAAAGGATGGCCGTGCTTGGATTGCAGGCCTTGAAGCAAAGGAAAAGGAAAGAACAGGTCTTAAGAATCTTAA
>JAKSSI010000096.1 GCA_024403175.1 Clostridia bacterium | reverse complement strand
ACAAAAAGGATATTTCAAAGCTTATCGAAAATGCAGAAAACAAACCACCATTTGCTACACTTTCAATTGGTGCGCATATAGAATTCGATTTGATGAGCGTTTATTCTTCTCATACAAGAAATATTATCTGCAAGGAGCTTGGCACTGATGAAGCGTCTAAGCCTCTTGCAGGTCTTAAAATCGTTGTTGATGCAGGCAACGGTGCAAGCGGTTTTTATGCATCAGAAATACTTGAAAAACTTGGTGCAGATATCAGCGGTTCTCAGTTCTTAGAACCAAACGGATATTTCCCAAATCATCAGCCAAATCCTGAAAACGAAGAGGCTATGAAATCCATTTGTGCAGCTGCAAAAGCTGCTAATGCAGACCTTGGAATTATCTTCGATACAGATGGAGATAGATCTGCAGCTGTAGATGAAAATGGAAATGAAATTGCAAGAAATAGAATTGTAGCACTCGCTGCAGTTATCGCAATGGAAGGACACCTAGGCACTACTGTTGTTACGGACAGTATCACAAGTACTCAGCTTGGAGTCTTCCTTACAGAGAGCCTTAAACTGAATCACTTAAGATTTAAGAGAGGCTATAAGAACGTTATAAACAAGGGCTTAGAACTTAATGCCCAGGGCACAGATTGCCAGCTGGCTATTGAAACATCTGGCCACGCTGCTCTTAAGGAAAATTACTTCCTTGATGACGGTGCATATCTTGCCACAAAGATAGTAATCAAGGCTGCAAAGCTTAAGAGAGAAGGTAAGACAATTTCTTCTCTTCTTACAGAACTTGAAGATCCAAAAGAAGCAAAGGAATTTAGATTCGCAGTTAACTGCGACAATTTCTCTGATTATGCACAAGACGTTTTAGATACTCTTAAGGCTGATGTAGAAGCAGGAAAGTTTGAAGGAATGAGCCTTGAACTTCCTAACTACGAAGGCGTTAGAGTAAACGTTGCAAAGGAATTTGGCGATGGCTGGTTCCTAATTAGAAAATCCCTGCACGACCCAGTAATGCCTTTAAACATTGAAAGTAATCTTGAAGGCGGGGTTGCAAAAATTCTTAATTCAATTAAACCATTTATAGAAAAATACGATAAACTGAGCATTTAATTATGGCATTTACACACTTACACGTACATACCGAATACAGTCTTTTGGACGGCGCGTGCCGTATAGACAAACTCATGGCAAAGCTCAAAGAGCTTGGCATGACTTCTTGTGCTATAACAGACCACGGTGTTATGTTTGGTGCGGTTCAGTTTTTCGATCAGGCTAAAAAGAATGGCATTAAGCCTATCATAGGCTGCGAATGCTATACAGCTGCAAGAACAAGATTTGATCGTGGTGGCATAGATGATAGACACCATGGGCATCTTGTGCTCCTTGCAAAAGATCAGAAGGGCTACGAAAACCTTATTAAGCTGGTTTCTTTAGCCTACAAAGAAGGCTTCTATTATAAGCCAAGAATAGACCACGAACTCTTAGAAAAATACCACGAAGGCCTTATTTGCCTTTCTGCTTGTCTTGCAGGTAAAGTTCAAAGAGAGCTTATGAATGACAATTATGAAGGCGCAAAGGCAGAGGCCCAGTTCTTAAAAGACCAGTTCGGTGAAGACTTTTATTTAGAGCTTCAAGACCAAGGCCTTGAAGAAGAAATTAAGGTTAACAAAGGCCTTAAGATGCTTTCTAAAGAACTTGGCGTTAAGATGGTTGCAACTAACGACGTTCACTATATCAATCAGGAAGATGCTAAGGCTCATGATGTACTGCTTTGCATTGGTACAAAGGCTAATTACAGCGACCCTGATAGAATGCGTTTCCCTAACGACCAGTTTTATCTTAAGTCTGAAAAGGAAATGCGCGACATCTTTGCTGATGTTCCAGAAGCAATAGATAATACTCAAGAAATTGTAGATAAGTGTACTTTCGAATTTGTATACGGACAGTATCATATTCCAAAGTTTAAGATTCCAGATAATTTCACTTCTGAGAATCAATACTTCGAATATCTCTGTTGGTCCGGTCTTGAACACAGATACGGCACTGCAGAGCCTCGTCCTTCTTCTGCAAGAAAGGACGCAGATTTTGTTCCTGAAAACATGGAAGACTTAGCGCCAAATGTAACTGATGAACTCAAAGATCGTATGCGCTATGAAATTACAACCATTGAAAAGATGGGTTATGTAGGTTACTTCCTCATCGTATGGGACTTCGTAAACTATGCAAAAGGTAATGGCATTATGGTAGGCCCAGGCCGTGGTTCTGCTGCGGGTTCTATCGTTGCTTACACTATGGAAATCACCGACATCGACCCAATTCGATTTAGCTTAATTTTCGAAAGATTCCTTAACATAGAACGTGTATCTATGCCTGATATCGATATGGACTTCTGCGTTGAAAGACGTGGTGAAGTTATCGATTATGTAAAACGACAGTATGGTATAGATAACGTATCTCAGATTTCAACATTCGGTACTTTAAAGGCTAAGGCTGTATTCAAAGACGTTGCAAAGGTAATGGAACTCCCATTCCAGCAGTCTTTGGAAATTTCCAAGATGACCCCGGATGATTTGAAAGTAACTTTAGAGTCTGCTATAAAAGATAGCCCTGACTTTAGAAACGTTTACGAAAACAATGAACTGGTTCACCAGATTGTAGATACAGCTAAGGTTCTTGAAGGTTTAGCAAGACACGTTTCTACACATGCTGCAGGTGTTGTAATTTCTTCCGACCCTGTAGATATGTACGTTCCGATGATTCTTTCAGAACGAGATGGTAAGTCCTTAGCCACACAGTTTATCATGACTGAAATCGAACACCTGGGTCTTCTTAAGATGGACTTCTTAGGTCTTCGAAACCTTACAGCTATTCAGGACTGCTTAAGACTTATTAAGAAAGATACTGGTCTTGATATAGACCTTTCAAAAATACCTTACGACGACCCAGAAGCCTACAAGCTTATTGCTTCAGGAAATACGGTTGGTGTATTCCAGCTTGAATCTGGTGGTATGACAGCGTTCATGAAAGATCTTCAGGCAGACTGCTTAGAAGACCTTATCGCCGGTATTTCACTTTATAGACCGGGCCCAATGGATTCCATTCCTACATACGTTTCATGTAAGAAGAATCCTGAAAACATTAAATATCTTGTACCTGAACTTGAACCAATTCTTTCTCCGACTTACGGATGTATTGTTTACCAAGAGCAGGTAATGGACATTGTAAGAAAACTGGGTGGTTATTCCTACGGAAGAGCCGACTTGGTTCGTCGTGCTATGTCTAAGAAGAAGGCCGATGTAATGGCTCAGGAAAGAGAATACTTTGTAAATGGTAAGCTTAATCCTGATGGAACTATAGACGTACCGGGTTGCATTAGAAACGGTATTCCAGAAGAACCTGCAAACATCATCTTCGATGAAATGACAAGCTTTGCTGCATACGCATTTAACAAGTCCCATGCTGCTGCATACGCTGTTGTAGCCTATCAGACAGCTTGGCTTAAGACTCATTATCCAGTGCAGTTTATGGCATCTCTGATGACTTATCCTGCAAATGCAGATGCTGTTGCAATTCTTATTAGAAACTGCCATGAAATGGGTATAGATGTGCTTCCTCCAGATGTAAACAAGTCTGAAAAGCACTTCTCAACTGAAAACGGAGCAATTCGTTACAGTCTTCTTGGTATTAAGCACGTTGGTGAAGCTGTAGTAGATGAAATCATTGCTGCACGCGAACGCAAGATGCCTACAGACCTCTTTGAATTTATGGATGGCGTAGACGTTCATAATATGAATAAGCAGGCCTTAGAAGCACTTACAAAGGCTGGTGCTTTTGAATGCTTCCCAGGAAACAAGGCTGAAAAACTTGCATCCATTACAGATCTTCTTGCTAGTGCTCAGCAAGATGCAAAGAATTCCTTAGATGGTCAGATGAGCCTCTTTGGTATGGATACAGGCTTTAAGCTTGATAGAAAGTTAAATCCAGCGACAGAGTTTTCAAAGAAGGATTTAATGCAGATGGAGAAGGAAATGCTGGGCATTTACCTTACTGCGCATCCTTTGGACGATGTAGCTGAAGAAATAAAAACTATTATCGATTGCGATACACAGCAGTTTTTCGATGAAGAAGGAAAGTGCATTGCAAAAGATAAGAAGTCCGTTATTATGGCAGGCCTTATAACCGGCAAAAAGCAGCTGATTACTAAAAAGGGCGAACCAATGGGCTTCATAGATCTTGAAGATTTGTATGGTAATTTGGAAGTAGTTGTTTTCCCAAAGACCTACGGATTAGATAGAGCCAATATTGAAGTAGACAATGTAGTAGTTGTCAGCGGAAAGTTAGACGTTAAGGAAGATATTCCAAAACTTCTTGCAGATAGAGTAATTCTTCTTTCAGATTACAATGGCAGAATAGTTAGCAGCAAGGATGCGGCTTCAAGCACTCCTGTGCCAACGCAGAGTATGATTAAGATTGTAATTCCTGATAAGTACGACGACACTCAAGGACTTAACATTTTTAAGAAGATTGCTCGTCAGCATTTAGGCGATATGCCTGTTGCCATTATGGTTGCAAAGAGTGGCAACAAATATAAACTAGACTACGACCTTTGGGTCGACCCATGTGATGAATTCTTTAACAAGATTTATGACGAATTCGGAAAGGATTGTTTAAGATAGGTGACTAGACTATGAAGAGAATAGGTGTACTTACAAGTGGTGGAGATTCTCCAGGAATGAACGCTTGCATTAGAGCCGTTGTAAGATGTGCTCTTTATTATGACCTTGAAGTATATGGTATTAAGAGGGGCTATGAAGGCCTTATAGATGGCGACATTGAACGCCTTGATATTTCTTCTGTTGCAGATATTATTCACAGAGGCGGCACAGTGCTTCGTACTGCAAGATCTGAAAGATTTATGACAGTTGATGGTATGAAGAGAGCTAAGTCTATGCTTGATACTTTCGGTATTGAAGGCCTTGTTATAATCGGCGGAGACGGTTCTCTGCACGGTGCTAAGGAACTTTCTGAAATGGGAGTAAAGGTAATCGGTCTTCCAGGAACTATTGATAACGATCTTGGCTATACAGATTTTACTATCGGTTTCGATACAGCAGTAAATACAGCACTTTCCGCTATCAGTAATATCAGAGATACATCTTCTTCCCATGGCAGAACAACTATTGTTGAAGTTATGGGTAGAGACTGCGGAGATATTGCGCTTTACTGCGGACTCGCAGGTGGCGCAGAAACTATCCTCATTCCTGAAGAACCTGTTGATGTAAATGAAATTTGCAAGAAGCTTATCATCGGTATGAACAGAGGTAAGCTGCACAGCATTATCATTAGAGCAGAAGGTGTTCCAATTTCTTCTCAGGATCTTGCAAGCACAATTAAGGAAAAGACAGGCCTTGATACAAAGGTTGTAGTACTTGGCTACATCCAAAGAGGTGGTACTCCAACTGCTACAGATAGACTTCTTGCATCAAGAATGGGTGTTCATGCAGTTGAGCTTCTCAAAGAAGATATCCACGGCAAGGTAGTTGGTATTAGAGGCGATGAAATCTTCTCAATGGATTTAGGTGAAGCGCTTGAAACAACAAAACCAAGCCACTTAGACTTTATGAGAATTTGCGACATATTAAGCTAAAATAAAAGGATCTGCATTTGCATGAACTAGTCAACTAAAAGTAGACAGTTGAAAAAACTATCTAAACCCCAATTCAG
>JAKSSI010000095.1 GCA_024403175.1 Clostridia bacterium | reverse complement strand
GTTTCAGTCTTTTCTTCAGTTGGAACTTCAGCCTTTTCTTCTACAGGAGTTTCAATTGGAGCCTCAGTCTTCTCTTCTTCAGGAGCTTCAGCCGGTTCTTCAGCCGGTTCTTCTGTTGGAGTTTCAATCTTTTCTTCAGGTTCCTTAACATCTTCTGTCTTTTCTACAGGTGCTGGAAGATCTGTGCTTGTGGCAACTGTAGCGGCTTCAATGTCTAAAATTTCAACAATTTCGGAGTCAGCAAAAACAGTCAGTGCGCTGCACTGAAGAAGTATTGCCATAATTAAAATTGTTGAAACTAACTTCTTAAACATTTTTCCTCTAAAATACAAAAGATGCCTATTACCTGGAACATTCCAAGAATGGCATCAAATAAAAAAATGCCAATCTAGGAAAGAATCCTCGGAATTGGCAACTGGCTAACTGCACTTGCAGTCCCTATAGCTTTGCGTCACCACCTCGCGGCAGCTTTGCCTTTCTCCATAGTTGATAAACTAAGTAAGGTAATTTTATGCAAAAACCGTTGATTTGTCAAGGCTAATCAACGGTTTTTTACATATATAACGTTACAATTATGTTACTGATTTCGTCTTGTCTCCCAAGTTACATTATCATAAGTTAAATCCGGAGCATCGTTTCCGGCTGCAGAAATAGGCTTATTGCCTGTGATTGTATCAATAAGATCTCGAACATACTTCTGGAAGAGTGTTGAATCCTCATCGTTGTAAGAAGCTACTCTCATGGAGAACTGAACGCTTCCGCCAACTATCTTGTCTACGCATTCTGGGTCGTCGCCTTCCATCCAGATTACTACAGTAAACTTATCTACATTTCCAACAAGGAACTCTTCTTCTGTAAATTCGCATACGATTTTGTTAGATACGAAAGGTTCGGTGCCTGGCTCTGGATTTCCATCTGCGGCAAGCTTTGCGTATACCTTCTTTTCGCCGTTGTGCCATACGGCAACTCTTACAGCATCTTCTGCGTTCTTAGATGATTGTTCGAGCACAAGATCTGCAATGTATCCAACGTCTTCTTTTCCGGCATTTCTAAGGTAGTATGTATATGCCACATAGTTAATACCATTGTGGTCGCCATCAATATCTTCCAAATTGTTTGGCAAATCTAAGCCCGAAATGTTTGTAGCGTTTTCTACCGGAGCCGCTGTAAGTCTAGCAGTTGGCTCTGTAAAGTCTTCATCTGCCGCAATGGCTACGCCCTTTCTATAAAGTTCAAGTCTGTCCAGGTTTATAGTAAAGTTACCCATCTTTTCCTGGAAAAAAGACATTATAAACAGGATTAAAACTATAAGAATAGCAAGCAAAAGAGCAAGGCGGGTGCGGTCTAATCTTAAAAGACTCTTACCGAGAAGCCTTGTTCTTCGCATAGGCAAATAGGACGATATGATATCATCAATATCGATATCATCGTCGTCTATTTGGTTGAGTGCGTCAACGCGGACAACGTCTCCTTTTTTATCCTTGTTATCTTTTTTAAATAGTGCCATTAGAGTTTATACACTTTCTGTAAATTTGCCATATACTGGACCATCACATTTTTTTCAGCATCATTTGCGAATCTAAACTGTAAACCGCAAAGATTTTTGTATGGGCTTCCCTTAGGAGCTTCTCTTTGCCAGCAGACTGCTGCAACAGCTTCGATTTCAGCGCCTTCTGGAGAATTTCCAACCTTCGGAAGAAGGAACTTGCAAAGTTCGCCTACTTCAAAGTGAAGTGCCATAAATGTAGCCACACCACCGGAAGAAACGTCTAAGGTAAGGGATTCTTCGTGAGGAATCCTTCCATCTTTTTCAGGCCATGTTTCAAGCCAGTAATCGCAGTGGAGAGCTATTTTAAAACGTTCATCAACACGGTGGAAGAACTGTCTTTGCTCAGACACTCTGCGCATCTTCCAATATGTTCTAATACCTTTCTTTACGATATCGTCGCGGTATGCGGCAATAATCATGGCTTCGTCGCCAACGAAATATTTGAAAATCAGCTTTGTGTTTTCATCTATGTCAAAAGGCTTACCATCTTTTAAAGGTACTGAAATTAGAAAAGCAGAATCATCTATTGTTTCGTTATATGTAGAAATGAGGTCGAAATTTGTATTGGCACCAACATCTGTTGAAATACCAAGGTGCAATTTCGTACCCGGATTAATAACTTGCATATTTCACCTATTCGCTTAAATTTTCGTATAATTCGAACATTTTATCCTGGCAGTACTTGAAGCTTTCAAGAAGCTTTGGATTGAAAGATCCGCATTCGCCTGAAAGGATAGACTGAACCGCATCCGATGAATCCATACCTTCCTTGTAGCAACGTACGGAAATCATAGCGTCGTAAACATCGGCCAAACCAACAGCCTGAACGCCTATACTATTGGCGTCGCCAACAAGACCGTCAGGATATCCGGAGCCATCAAATCTTTCATGATGATGCAGTGCAACATCTCTGCAGCAAGCCATTAATTCTTCCTTACCCGGAAGAACCAGCTTATCTACAATCTTTGCGCCGGCTATTGTATGACTCTTTATAACAGCATATTCGTCTGCTGAAAGCTTTCCTGGCTTATTAAGAATTACATCAGGAACAACAATCTTACCGATATCGTGCATTGTTGCAGCTTCTGTATAAATCTCAATCTGCTTTGGAGTAATATTGTAAAGAGGGCTGCGATTTGCCAAGTCTGTAAGAAGAATCTTTGTAAGCTGTCTTACATGGGAAATATGCGGACCCGTTTCTACGTTTCGGAATTCCACCAAGGATGCCATAGTATCGAGCATCTTTTCGTTGTATGCAGAATATCTTGAAAGTTCAGCCATTTCAGACTGCTTCTGACGCATTTCAGCGATATCAGAAATATCGCGGCGAAGTCTTAAATAACGTCTTGTACCTTCAAGTTTTGTGATAGTTTCAGAGTACCATCCGTATTCTGTATGACCAGGAAGCTTAAGTTTACTTTCAAACTCATACTTACCTACCAAAGTAGCACGCTCTAAATGACCTTTCTTAAGCCACTTTTCATAAAGTGAAGCACTTTCAGGTGCAATAACACCATTCGCAATATACTTTGCAAGAGTTTGGCTTAAGCTGTCTTCAAATTCACTCTTTTCAAAACCGTTTTCTGTTCTAACAATCTTTACAAGGGTATCCTTTTCAAGATCTATTTCAAACATATCTGTAAAGAGAGAATCCATAAGGGAATCTACGTGGTCGGCAATATCCTTTGCGCTTTTTGCAGCCTTTACTTCTTCATCTACATCGTTTAATACGCCCACAACCCACTTGCTTGGAACAGCATCGTCGGCAGCAGCCACGTGGAATCTAAAGTATCTAAATGGAGCAGTCTTAAGACCATTAGCTCTGTATCTTATATCTATAGTTGAAGAAACATTGTTAATAGCATCTTCAATTGCTTTCTTAACACGCTTAACATCTGAATGGAAAATGGACCAGTCTGAACGAACGTCAATAGCCCTAAGGTAATTCTTAATGGTATTAACATTAGTAAGCTCGGCATCGTTAATGTACATTAAATCTTCTGCAACATTGTATTCGAAGAATATTGCGCCATCGCCCTCAAAGAAACGTTCCATACGAATCTTTGCCCAGTCAATCTCTGTAAGTTCGGCAGGAAGATTCTTTTTACTTGAAGTAAAATGGAAATCAACAGGCTTTTCAGCAACTTCTTTAATGTATATGATGCACTTGGTTTTTACCGGGTTTTTATCTGGAATAACATCTGCACGGAATTCATAGTATCTTGCATCCAGCTCTTCTTCTAATTCTTCTAAAGAAGCAAGGAATGCAGAACCATCTTCATCATTATTAGAAGCTTCTCCATTATTTGATACAATCTCTGCCTTCTTATCCTTTTTAGGAGTAATTGCCAGCATATAAACTTTGCTATAACCTCCATTTGCAGCTGTAAGAGCATCGGCTAAAGCTTGTGGAGCAAAGTCTTTTGCAAAGCTTTCCTGATCATCTGGATGCATGTGTTTTGCAAGATAATCTACAAATGCGGAATAATACATTCTTGCAGGAAGCACATCGCCGCAAAGATTTCTATCGCCAGATTCAATCTGACAAGCATTTGCATTCAAATTAACGGAAAGTATCATACGATACATATTTCCGAAAATAGAACCCATTCTGCCTGAAAACTTTTCAGCTGTAGAATCCACTTCAGGATTCATTACATCTTCAGGGATTTTATTCTGTTGTTCCTCGACCTTCTCTTCGGTCTTTTTCTTTTTAAATAACATAACAACTCCTTACAGAGCACATAATATGCCAATTTTCCGTTTACATTATAGTATACATCGTATGAAATTGGCAAGAATTGTAGTATACTTTGTTCGTGATGGAGATTTTAACACTTGGCGGCTTTTGTGCTGCCCTAATAATTTGCGTAATCCTTGATATTTCAATCCTCTATGCACTGGCCTTTGGCCTGGTGCTGTTTTTACTTTACGGAAAACGCAAGGGATTTAGCTGGGCTGAACTGTCTAAAACAGCCCTCGAAGGCATAAAAACCATCAAAACTATACTTATAGCATTCCTTTTAATAGGTATGCTTACCGCTATTTGGAGAGCCGCCGGCACTATTCCTGTAATAGTTTGCTATGCATCCAATTTAATTCGCCCATCTATACTTCTTTTAATGAGCTTTCTGCTCAACTGCCTTATATCTTTCCTAACCGGCACAGCCTTTGGCACAGGTGCCACTATGGGTGTAATTTGCGCCACAATGGCTACATCTATGGGCATGGATATTAGAGTTATAGGCGGAGCCATTCTTTCCGGCATATATTTCGGCGACCGCTGCTCCCCTGTTTCTACATCTGCCCTTATGGCATCTGAACTTACGGGTACGAATATTTTTACAAACATAAAATCAATGGTAAAAGACACCATTATTCCTTTTATTTTGTCTTGCATTATCTATGCTGTGCTTGGTTTTAAATTCCTTGGGAACGGTGAAATTCCAAACCTTAGAGAACTTTTCGCAAGAGAGTTCAATCTTCACTGGATGGCTGTAATCCCGGCCATCGTGATACTTCTTTTAGCAGCATTTAAGGTAAATGTTAAGATGGCCATGGGCGCAAGCATCATTTCAGCCCTGCCAATTGCACTTTTCATTCAGCATGTTGCTCCGCTTGAAATGCTAAAGGCCCTAATCTTCGGATTCTCCGTGCCCGACCCACAAGTGGCAGCTATGATAAACGGTGGCGGCATTGTTTCAATGATACGCGTTGGCCTTATAATCAGCATTTCTTCCGCATATTCGGGAATATTCAAAAAGACAGGCCTACTAAACGGTGCAACCGTTGCCTTAGAAAAGCTTGCCAAGAAGACGACCGCTTTCACATCGGTTTTAGTGGCTTCAATTGTTACAGGTGTAGTTGCCTGCAACCAAAGCTTAACCATCATTTTGGCAAACCAGCTTTGCAGTGGTCTTGACCTGAGCAAAGAAGAACTATTCCTTGCCATTGCAGACACTGCCATTGTAATTCCGGCTCTTATACCGTGGTCGATTGCTGGTGGGGTTCCGATGGCTGCCATCGGGGCTCCGTACAGCTGCAGATTTTTCACCTTCTACCTAATACTGGTGCCAATCTGCGGGTTAGTAAAATCAATAATTAAGAAAAAATAGAGAAATCAAAAAGACATTTTATAGTTCCAAATAATCGGTTTCTCGGCGGCCCGCTTT
>JAKSSI010000094.1 GCA_024403175.1 Clostridia bacterium | reverse complement strand
GCAGAAAGCTCAAGAAGAGAGAAGACAGAAGACTCTGGATCACAAGAATCAACGCTGCTGCAAGAATGAACGGCATCTCTTACAGCCAGCTTATGAATGGTCTTAAGAAGGCAAACATCACTGTTAACAGAAAGATGCTTTCCGAAATGGCTATTTACGATGCAGCTGCATTCACAAAGCTTGTTGAAGCAGCAAAGGCAGCTCTTAAGTAATTAACCTTAAAAGAGTATAAAAAACGGAACTTGTAAAAAGTTCCGTTTTTTTTATATGATTTTCGCTAAACTATATTGAAACGCATACTCTTTTTAGTTTATACTATGTGCAATGATTACAAATATATTTATGGGGAAGGTGAATTATGAGTTTAGCATCAATCGTAAAAGAAACATGTGGTAAATTAGATATTTCAATTTCTGAACTTTCTAGAAGAGTCGGACAGTCTCCGCAAAACTTAGGTAAGAAGTTAAATAATGAAACATTAAACTATGAGGAGTTCCTTGAAATACTTAACACTCTTGGTGTGAAGTATGAATATCGTCTTACAACAGCTAAAGACGATGCCATGGAACTTATGAGCAATCGTACAAGAGTTAAGTTCGAAATCTTAGATGGAAAGCTTGTAAATCAGCAAAGACTTATTGAATACCTTTATCACGTTTTAAGAGATGTAAAAGCAGGTCTTGAAACAGTATCTGAATCTTCAATGGATGCAATTAGTCGCTTAGATGATAAAAAGTCTTTAGAAACTTTTGAAACACTTAATCTGGCTGTAGAACAGATGGCATCTCTTCTTGGTAGTGGTCAGAAGATTATCGAAGTTGCTACTGGTAAGGAATACAACGAAGAGGGTCAGCCACTTGTAGGTTTAAGATGTCTTCTTGTTGAAGGTAAAGAATTCCAAAGAAATGCAACAAAAGAACTTCTTGAAGCAGCTGGTCTTGTAGTAGAAACAGCAGGAGATGGATCTTCTGCAATCGATACTGCAATTGGTGGTGGTTTTGATTTCATTATTATGGAAAATGATCTTCCAGTGCTCGATGGTTTCTCTGCAGCTAGAATTATCAGAGAAAAAGATAAGCACATTCCAATGATTGCACTCCTTATGCACTCTACTTTTGAAAATATTGTTAAAGCAAAGGAATGCGGAATGGATGATTATGTAGTTAAGCCTATTCCAATGAGCAAACTTGTTCAGGCTGTTCAAAAGCTTGTTAAGTAAACGGAGTATAAAATGAATAAAAAGTTAATAGCATTGCTTTTGGCTTTAGCTATGGTATTTTCCTTTGCTGCTTGTGGCAAAAAGAATACCCCTGCAAGCCCAACTCCGCTGCCAAGTAAGCAGGAGACTCCGGCACAGCCTAGCAATCCTGAAACTAAACCAGAACCAAAACCTGAAACTAAACCTGAGGTAAAACCTGAGGTTAAGCCAGATCCAGTTCCAGAGCAGAAAACAGAACAAAAGCCAGAACAAGCACCAGAAGAAAAGCCGGCAATAGACGAAAACGGATCTTATGATTCGAAAGACGAAGTCGCTTTATATATTGCCACATACGGCAAGCTTCCTAAAAACTATATGACAAAGAACGAGGCTAAGGCTCTCGGCTGGGAAGGCGGATCTTTGGAAAAGTTTGCAAAGGGTATGTGCATAGGCGGAGATAACTTTGGAAATTACGAAGGCGTACTGCCGAAGGTTAAGGGGCGTAAGTATACCGAGTGCGATATAGATACTTTGGGTGCAAAGTCCAGAGGCGCTAAGAGAATTATTTTCTCAAACGACGGATATATCTATTACACTGAAGATCATTACGAACATTTTGAAACCCTCTATGAGGCCGGTGAAAAGGTGGTAAAGTGATGAAGTATGTATATATAGGAAAAGAAACAGTAGAAACAATGGAAGACATTCACAGTGTCTTTGCAAAGGCGTTGGACTTTCCTGAATACTACGGAAAGAACTTAGACGCGCTGCACGATTGTCTTACAGAAGTTTCTTCTGACTGTGTTGTTCTTTTAGCAGACAAGGGATATCTTCAAGATACAATCGGCCCCAAGTTTGATGTGCTAATGGAACTTCTAAACGATGTAGCTTTAGAAAACGATTATATTTTTATAAGAGAATTCATCTAAATGGTAATAATGCATGTAGATGCAAATTCAGCCTTTTTAAGCTGGAGTGCTGTTGAAGCCTTAAAGAACGGTGCCGATGTAGACTACAGAGATATTCCTTCCGTAATAGGAGGAGACGAAGAGAGTCGCCACGGCATAGTTTTGGCAAAATCCATTCCTGCTAAAAAGTTTGGTATTCAAACGGCCGAGCCGCTAGCTTCAGCAAGAAGAAAGTGTCCCGGCCTTCTTGTTATTCCAGCTTCTTACGGCGTCTACAAAAAGTACTCCGATGCAATGTATAAAATACTTTCGGAGTATACACCTGTAATTCAGAGATACAGCATAGATGAATGCTTTTTAGATTACACAGCTTCTGAAAAACTCTTTGGCGACCCAGTAAAAGTGGCTCGGGAAATTGGTCGCCGAATGAAAGAAGAACTCGGCTTTACTGTAAGCATAGGCGTGTCTACAAATATGCTTTTGGCAAAGATGGGCTCTGAATATGAAAAACCTGATAAGGTTCACACTATGTGGCCTGAAGAAATAGAAGAGAAGATGTGGCCGCTTGATGTTGGCGAACTTTTTATGGTTGGCAGACATTCTTCTGACAAATTAAAGAAGCTTGGCATCTATACTATAGGCGATTTAGCTAAGGCAGATATGCGTCTTCTTGAAAGCAATTTCAAAAGTTATGCAACATTGCTTCACAACTATTCAAACGGAATAGACGATGAACCAGTTGTTCATTCTGGAGAAGTTCTGCAAAAAGGGTTTGGTAATAGTGAAACTATTCCGCACGATATAAAAACGCGTGCAGAGGCTCAAAAATACCTTTTAAAGATGTCTGAGAAGGTGTCTTTTAGATTAAGAGACTACGGGGCAAAGGCTTCGCTTGTTTCTATTACTGTTAGAAATTCAGATCTTATGTTCTATACACGTCAGCATAAGCTTGATTACTATGTGGATAGCACAGAAGATATTTATAAAATAGCTTGCAAGATTTTTGATGAAACTTGGCACGGGCAGGCAATACGCCAGATAGGCGTTAGCACGGGGCATTTGCTTTATGAAGGTGAGTCTGAGCAGCTTACAATGTTTGGTGCCGAAGAGCGCGAAAAGAACGAGAAAACAGACGAGGCTATGGATGCTATTCGTAAGCGTTTTGGCCGAGATGCAATAAAAAGGGGAAGCCTTTTAGAATTTAGTCATAAACATCCTCACGAAAGTTTTAAAAAGTAGTTGACATACTCTCTATACTTTGTTAGAATGTTCAAGCGGTGTTGTTAAAGCACCAATCATCATGGCGGCGTAGCTCAGTTGGCTAGAGCATTCGGTTCATACCCGGAGTGTCGGCGGTTCGAGTCCACCCGCCGCTACCATGATTTTTTTTAAGCCCAATTACATGGCGCTTATGGTGGGTATCGTCAAGCGGTTAAGACCCTGGGTTGTGGCTCCAGTATACGTGAGTTCGAATCTCACTACCCACCCCACAATTTCATAAAAAAACTATTAGCGGAGGGGTATCGCCAAGCGGTAAGGCAGTGGATTCTGATTCCACCATCCGGGGGTTCAAATCCCTCTACCCCCGCCAATTTTTTTTGGCGACATAGCCAAGTGGTAAGGCACTGGTCTGCAAAACCATTATTCCCCGGTTCGAATCTGGGTGTCGCCTCCAAAAGAAAATCCGAAGCAATCGCTTCGGATTTTTTCTTTTTTAACTGAAAAAACAATTATAAAAAGACCTGATTGTTGTGAACAGACAATTACAGAGCGTCCGTTGCTGAACACTGTGATTTGGCCGTCGCGAGGAGTTCGCTCGCTCCGTAGCAGGCCAAAGAACTGATGCTTCAGCAGGATGCGGCAGTCTTGTCTGTGAACAATAATTAGGTCTTTTGATTTCAATATAAATTTTATTCAACAACAGCAAACAGCGTCGGTCCGGCGCCTGAAAGATGCTTTGGATAGTCTGGCATCTTAAAGCCTTCACGCTCAAATACTCTGAAGGCTGCAGCTTGAAGATTGTTGCCCATAAGAGCCTCTTTTTCGGCCAATGTAGGAGCGTTTAAGAACTTTTGGATATCGTATCTAACCGCATAGTCTTCAGGCTTTAATTCGCTGTATACGGCCTTTGTCTTATTTCTTACGAAGATGTTTAAAATCTTAAGTTCCACCTTAATGTTAGGGGAAGGTACAAATTCAAGATCTGTGCCTGTTCCTCTGGCTATAGCGCAGGTTTTGCCTTGCTGAGCCGCAATACAAAATGGCACATCAGAACCAAGTTTAGCGCCTAAAGCCATAAGCTTTTCATCGTCTTTTATTCTCCAAATCTTTGCTAGCAGATTAATAACTGCTGCAGCATCTGCAGATCCGCCTCCCAGGCCGCCCGCAATAGGGATACGCTTTTCTATGGTAATGTTTATGTGTTCTTGTTTATTAAACTCTTTAAGCATTAATTCGGCAGCTTTATATGCCAAATTAGAAGGGCCGCAGTTAAGCTGCGCACCAGGGGCAGAAATCCAAATTCCTGTACCCTTTGTTGTGGTAACTTCTACGGTGTCGCATAGATCTATGGCCTGCATAAGCATTTCCACTTCGTGGTAGCCATCATCTCTTTTTCCTAAAATGTTTAAAATTAAATTTACTTTTGCTGGTGCTTCAATCTTCATGGTTTAAGTATAGCACAAATAGCGCTATGAAGCCGCATTGTTTTCCTGTATAATAATATTATGAATAACATCACAACATACTCAGCCCATAAACGTAATGTTTTTATGTGGCTCGCCACCGTTTTGATGGTAGCATCGTTGGTGGCAAGAATCGTTTGGTACGCTAAATCAGGAGTACCAAGCGTGCTTGTGGCAGTCGTCCATATATTACTCCCGCTTGCAGCAAATCTTTTAATAATACTTAGGCTGCCTTTCAGGAGCGAGAAGTTTTTCTATGTGACCGTTAGACCGGTTGTTCTTTTGGGAATTCATTTCATATTCCAGATTTTTGAATATGAATTTTCTCAAACAGCAATGACTATCGCATGCTTACTGTTTTGTTTAATACAGACAGTACTTTACTATCTCACCTTTACAGGTAAGATTAGTACAAAAATTCCTGTTTTATTATCCTATCTCGCATTCATTCTGCTTGTTGCATTGGATAAGACATTTGCCTACTACTGGGGTATCTATGTAAATAAGGCACTTGCTTTCTTAATCTCCGACGCAACAATCGTACTTGGAATTGTATGCCTGATCCTTGCTCCAAAGAAGCTTCCTGCACCTAAAGAAGGTGACGAATATCGTCCACGTTATGGCGATAGAATCGACGGAAGACTCGTACGCAATCTGCCACCAATGACTAAGGCTATTCCTTACATCATGGTTAACAGAAACGGTGCAAGCAACTTAATTAGGGATTCTATAGAAGTAAGCAACATGGAAAAGTATATCCACAAAATGCGCCGCGAAGGTTATAAGCATTTTGGTATTACACATGTTTTCCTTGCTACTTACGTTAGACTCTGTGCTGAATACCCAGGTCTTAATAGATTCCTCTCTGGTCAGAAGATTTTCCACCGATACACCATAGACGTAAATATGGTTGTTAAGAAGGAAATGACAACAGATGCTCCGGATACTGCCATTAAGGTTATTTTC
>JAKSSI010000093.1 GCA_024403175.1 Clostridia bacterium | reverse complement strand
CCACCGGCAGCAAAACGTCTGGGAGAGCTGCTGCAGGGGCCTTTTGCGGATTATTCTGTTGTTCATCCGGACTATGCAGCTGCAGGGCTTCTGGTTTACGAGTTTATTAAAGAACTTGGTGTGACTATTACTAAAGATATTGCCAAGTGCCTTTATACAGCAATTGCAACAGATACAGGAAGATTTAAATATAATTCAACTACATCTGAAGTTTTAAGAGCAGTCGCTGAATTATATGAATACGATATAAATGCTACTGAAATTTGTACAGCAGTATTTGATTCAAGACCATTAGTTCAGCTTAAAGCAGAAGCTCTTGCTTTAGACAATTTGGAACTTATGTGCAACGGAAAAGTAGCTGTTTCATATATTTCAAAGGCTCAAATGGACAAAATTGGAGCTCTTTATGAGCATGTTGATACTTGTATCGACCGTATAAGAATGGTTGAAGGTGTTGAAATTTCAATCTTCGTTAAGGAGAAAGAAGTTGGTTTAAACAAGCTTAGCTTAAGAGCAAAATCTTATGCCAATGTGGCAAGACTTGCTGGAGAACTTGGTGGCGGCGGCCATGAAAGAGCTTCCGGTGCTACACTTAAATGCAGTTTAGAAGACGCCATTAATCAAGCAAAAACTGCTGCGGAAAGGGAAATTGCAAGATTCTAATGACAGGAATTTTAGTTGTAAATAAGCCTATGGACTATACATCTCACGATGTTATAGCTATTTTAAAAGGCCTTACAAAAGAAAAGAAAATTGGTCACACCGGTACTTTAGATCCTAATGCTACGGGTGTTCTTCCTGTTTGCTTTGGAAAAGCTACAAGACTTATTGAATATATGGAAGTTGTTCCTAAGTCTTATGCTTGCACTATGCGTCTTGGCTTATCTTCAGATACAGATGATATTTGGGGCGAAGTTAAAGACAATGGTTTATTTGCATTCCCAACTCAGGAGGAAATGGAGAAGATGCTTAAATCATTCTTAGGTGATATTCAGCAAATTCCTCCAATGTATTCTGCCGTTTGTGTAAACGGAAGAAGACTATATTCATATGCTAGAAGTGGTGAAACCGTTGAAGTAAAGCCAAGAAAGGTTCATATTTATGATATTAGCCTTACTGGTTTTTATCCTTGCAGAAATGAAATTAGCTTTAACATTACTTGCAGCCGTGGCACTTATATCAGAACTATTTGTCATGATTTAGGCGACATGATAGGCTGCGGTGCTGTTATGAGTGCTCTTACTAGAACAACAACTTCAGGTTTTGATATTTCTGAAGCTATAGATTTTGAAGAGATTAGAAAGATGAGTGCTGAAGAAATTGCATCTCATATTTATACAATAGACAGGGCTATTGGCGATATGCCAAGGGTTATGATTGCAGGAAAGGCTGCTCAGATGTTTATGAACGGTATGACAATAACTCTTCAGGGCCCAGATTCTCCTACGCTTGCAGTTTTCGTAAATGAAGAACTTGTTGGTATTGCAAAACGCGAAAAAGACAAACTTAAACCTTTAAAGGTGTTTTTATAAATGAAGATTATTTCTTATTTAGAGGATGCAGAACTCTTTATTAAAGAATCTGTAGTTGCTCTTGGTAACTTTGATGGAATTCATAAGGGTCACCAGCAACTAATAAATAAAGCTGTTGAGCTTGCAAAGCAGAAGGGTATCTCTTCTGTTGTTTTTACGTTCGCAAATCATCCTTTAAATGTCCTTAAAGGCAAGACTGTTGTTAAGAATATTATAGATTTAAACGAAAAAGCGCATGTTTTAGAAGAAATGGGTGTGGATTTTATGGTAAATATCAATTTTACCGACCATGTAATGAAGTCTTCACCAGAATATTTTATTAAAAAATTCCTTATAGATAATCTACATATGAAACATGCAGTTTGTGGATTTAACTTTAATTTTGGTTATAAAGCAGAGGGTACACCAGAGCTTTTAACTGAAATGGGTAAGGAATTAGGTTACGAAGTTACTGTTATTCCAGAGCTTAAAGTAGATGGATCCACTGTTTCTTCTACTCGTATAAGACAGCTTATAGCCGAAGGCAATATGCTTGAATACTTCGAATGTGTAGGCAGATTATACAGAATTGAAGGAAAAGTCGTTGAAGGTAATAAAATCGGCAGAACCATTGGATTTCCAACGGTTAACCTCAGTTTATCCGATGATTTCGCACTTCCTTTAAATGGTGTGTACGTAACAAAAACTTATGTAAACAACGTTCAATATAAAAGCGTTACAAACGTAGGTGTAAAACCTACTATCGGACAGTATCAAAAGAACGCTGAGACCCATATTTTCGACTTTGAAGGCGACTTATATGGACAGAATGTAATCGTTGAATTTGTAGCCCTTACAAGGCCTGAGAAGGTCTTTAAAAATATAGACGAATTAAAAGCACAAATTACTCAAGATTGCCTTGACGCCAAGGCATATCCGTGCTAAAATTTGTTGTCAATTAAATTTACCTTTAGCTTTGAGATTTGAAGCTCCATCGGTCATCACAGCTATAGGCGTACGTTAGAAAAGGAGTATTTTTTTATGCTTACAAAAGAAAAGAAGACAGAAATTATCAACGAATTTGCTACATGTGCAGGAGATACAGGTTCTCCAGAAGTTCAGGTTGCTATTCTCACATACAGAATTAACGACCTCAACGAACACCTCAAGTCCCACGCAAAGGACAACCACTCCAGACGTGGTCTTTTAAAGATGGTTGGTCACAGAAGAAACCTTCTTGCATATCTTAAGGAAAAGGACATCGAAAGATACAGAACTCTGATCGCTCGTCTTAACCTCAGAAAGTAATTTTAATAATTTGGGCGGGAGTTTATGCTCCCGCCTGTTTGTTTATTGTTTGGGTTCCCGCTTGAGAATTGAGGGCAAATGGAGCTGCCTTGAATTGTCAAGCCGGACCCAGGAAAGGTTTAAAAAATGAGATTTACAGATTACAGAACTTTCAGAACTGCTATCGGTGGCAGACTGATGGAACTCGAAATCGGAAAGGTAGCTGAACAGACAAACGGTCAGGTTATGGTTAGATACGGTGAAACCGTAGTTAACGTAACAGTTTGCTGTGCAAAGGAAGCTTCTGCTGATGCAGACTTCTTCCCACTTTCTTGCGATTACGAAGAAAAGCAGTATGCAGTTGGCAGAATCCCTGGTGGCTTCATCAAGAGAGAAGGCAGACCAACAGAAAAGGCTATTCTTAAGTGCAGACTTATGGACAGACCTCTTCGTCCACTTTTCCCAAAAGGATTCTACAATGCCGTTGAAGTTCAGGCAGTAGTTATGTCCGTAGACCTTGATTGCGCTCCAGAAATCTGCGCTATGATTGGTTCTTCCGTAGCTATCGCTATTTCCGACATTCCATGGGACGGTCCAACAGGATCCGTTCAGATTGGTAGAATTAACGGAGAATTCGTTATCAACCCAACTCTCGAACAGAGAGCTATTTCCGATCTTTCTATGTACGTTGCTGGTACAGAAGAAGCTATCATGATGGTAGAAGCAGGCGCAAACGAAATTCCTGAAGACATCATGCTCGACGCTATTATGTTCGGCCACGAAGAAATCAAGAAGATCTGCAGATTCATCAAGGAAATCGTTGCTGAAGTTGGTAAGCCAAAGATGGAAGTAAACCTTTACAAGCCATCCGAAGAAATCGACCAGGCTGTTAGAGAATATGCAGTTTCCAAGATGCACGATGCTATCATGACTTTCGACAAGCAGGAAAGACTCGATAACATGGATAAGGTAGAAGTTGAAACAAAGGAACACTTTGCTGAAATCTATCCGGATGGAGAAAAGGACATCGATTCCGTTCTTTACAACATCACAAAGGAACAGGCTAGAGGAATGATTCTCGCCGAAGGAATCAGACCGGACAACAGAACGCTCAACGAAATCAGACCAATCTGGTGCGAAACAGGAATTCTTCCAAGACCACACGGAACAGGTCTTTTCAAGAGAGGTCAGACTCAGGTTCTTTCCGTTGTAACACTTGGTACACTTTCCGAAGCTCAGACACTCGAAGGTCTTGACGAAGAAACAAGCAAGAGATACATTCACCAGTACAACTTCCCAGGTTTCTGCACAGGCGAAGCAAAGAGCCCACGTTCTCCAGGACGTAGAGAAATCGGACACGGTGCACTTGCTGAAAGAGCTCTTATTCCAGTAATTCCATCCGAAGAAGAATTCCCATATGCTATCAGAGTCGTATCTGAAGTTCTTTCTTCCAACGGTTCTTCTTCTCAGGCTTCCGTTTGCGGATCCACACTTGCTCTTATGGATGCAGGCGTTCCAATCAAGGCTCCAGTAGCTGGTATTGCTATGGGTCTTATTGAAAGAGTTAAGGAAGACGGCACATCTGAATTCAGAATTCTTTCCGATATTCAGGGTATGGAAGACTTCCTCGGCGACATGGACTTCAAGGTAGCTGGTACAGCAGCAGGCGTTACAGCTATTCAGATGGATATTAAGGTACATGGTCTTTCCAGAGACATTCTCTGGCAGGCACTCCAGCAGGCTAAGGAAGGCAGAATGTACATTATGGGTCAGATGCTTGAAGAAATTCCAGAACCTAGAAAGGAACTCTCCAAGTACGCTCCAAGAATTATCTCCATGCAGGTACCTACAGAAAAGATTAGACTTGTCATCGGTAAGGGCGGCGAAACAATCAACGGAATTATCGCTAAGACAGGTGCTAAGGTAGATATCAACGATGAAGGGATGGTACTTATCGCTTCTCCAGATCTTGAATCTGCAAACGCTGCTAAGGCTGAAATCGAAATGATTATTGCTGAAGTAGAACCAGGCAAGATTTACACAGGAAAAGTTGTAAGACTTATGGACTTCGGTGCATTCGTTGAAGTACTTCCTGGCAAGGATGGACTCCTCCACGTTTCTCAGATTTCCAAGGAAAGAGTTGAAAAGGTTACAGACGTTCTCAACATCGGCGACACAGTTACTGTAAAGTGCAAGGAAATCGATGAAAAGGGCAGAGTAAACCTTACAAGAAAGGGTCTTGAAGATACACCAATCATCAAGGCTTAATAACAAGTTAAAAGTTACATTTATATAATTAATAAAACGCGCATTGAATCACGACCCATTTGGGTCGTGATTTTTTTATCCTTTGCAAAATTATTTGTGTGTTCACACAAAGTTTATAGTACTATATACACAAATTTTGATATCGCAAACAAATTGCAAAATTTGTCTTTTTCTTTGTTGACACACACAAATTTCTTTAGTACAATCAACAAATCGTGTTGAAATTATTTACATTATTTTGAAAGGAATTAGGTAATGAACGTTATTACATTCATCCTTGCAATTTCACCAATTGCATTGGTACTTATTGGCATCATGGCACTCAAGATGCCAGCATCTAAGATTTCCCCAATTGCACTTGTTTGGGGTATGCTCCTTGCTATGACTTACTTCAATATTACAGGTCTTAGCTTAAAGGAACTCATCGTTTCCCTCGACGCTAATGTTTGGAAGGGAATGAAGGAAGGTTTCAAGATCGTAGTAATGATTTTTGGTGCTTTCACAATTCTTAACTCCCTTAAGTCTACAGGTGCTATTGAAGACGTTAAGGCTGCTATTACAAAGATTTCCGGAACAGACCGTAGAGTACAGCTCGTAATCATCGGCTGCTTCGTTCCAATCTTCCTCGAAGGTGCTGCAGGCGCGGGTGCTCCAGCAGCTCTTATCGCTCCATTCATCGTAGCTCTCGGCTTCGCGCCAATCACAG
>JAKSSI010000092.1 GCA_024403175.1 Clostridia bacterium | reverse complement strand
TCACCAAGATTTAAATCCTTAAGTTGCTTTCTCCAAATTGCTGCCTCTTCTTCAGCGTCTTCGCTTTCGCCGAGTTCCTGATGAATAACTCTAATCTGTTCACGAAGATAATATTCCTTCTGAGACTTGCTCATAGAAGCATTTACCTTGCTCTTGATATTATCTTCAAGCTTTAAGATTTCATTTTCTCTTGTGAGAATTTCATTAAGCTTTTCGAGTCTTAATTCAGGGTCTACTGTTTCGAGAATCTGCTGTGCAAGTTCTACTTTTAATTCAACATTTGCGGCAATATAATCAGCAAGTCTACCCGGCTCTTGCATTTCATCTACAGCAGATGATGCTTCTTCGGATGACTTTGGATGAAGGCTTACCCATTCGTGGAAAAGCTTTTGCGCGTTGCGCATAAGAGCTGCAATATGTGGAGTCTTCTTAACGGACTTTTCTTCAACAGCTTCTGCTGTAACAAGGAAGTATGGAACTTCCTGAATGTAGCCGCCAATCTTTGCTCTATACTGACCATCAACAAGAACACGAATATTGTTGCCTGGAAGTCTAAGCATCTGCTTAATCTTTGCAACAGTTCCGTATTCATAGATATCATTTGTTGTTGGAAGGTCTAAGTCGGCATTTTTCTGGGACACCAAAAAGATGGTCTGGTTCATAACCATTGCACGTTCGAGTGCAAGGATGGACTTTTCTCTTCCCAGATCAAAATGAATTACCATGTTCGGAAATACCGTAAGTCCCCTAAGTGGGATTAAAGGCATTACTTCGCTCATAATTTATGCTTCTTTCTTTTCTTCTATTTTTCTGACAACTGTAATAGGTGCTTTACCTTCTACGGCATCCTTTGTGATTACAACCTTCTCAACATCGGCCTCAGATGGAATGTCGTACATTACGTCTGTCATTATATCTTCAAAAATTGATCTTAAGCCTCTAGCTCCGGTCTTCTTTGCCTTTGCCTTTTCTGCAATTACAGTAATAGCTTCATCTTCAATTTCAAGATCCACATCATCATATTCCATAAGCTTTTTATACTGCTTAAGGAGAGCATTCTTTGGCTCTGTAATAATCTTAATAAGAGCTTCAATGCTAAGTTCATCCAGTGTGGCAATTACAGGAACTCTTCCGATGAATTCTGGAATGAGTCCGTAGTGAAGAAGATCTTCTGCCTGGATGTGGTCGAGAATATGTGGGTCGTTAACGTTGGTGGAAACAACGGTCTTGTTAAAACCGATTACCTTTTCACCCATACGTCTTTGAATTACCTTATCAATACCATCAAATGCACCGCCGCAAATGAAGAGCACATTGGATGTATCGAATTCAATAAACTCCTGCTGTGGGTGCTTTCTTCCGCCCTGTGGTGGAACATTTGCAACAGTACCTTCAATAATCTTAAGAAGTGCCTGCTGAACGCCTTCACCGCTAACGTCTCTTGTGATGGATGGGTTGTCGGATTTACGAGAAATCTTATCGATTTCGTCTATGTAAATAATACCCTTCTGAGCTTTTTCAATGTCGTAATCTGCAGCCTGAATAAGCTTAAGAAGAATGTTTTCTACATCTTCACCTACATAGCCTGCCTCTGTAAGAGCTGTGGCATCCGCAATTGCAAAAGGAACATCTAAAATCTTTGCAAGTGTTTGAGCAAGATAAGTCATGCCGGAACCTGTACGGCCGACCATAACAATATTGGACTTCTGAAGTTCTACATCGTTATCAATATCTTCCTGAGAGAAGAGTCTCTTGTAATGATTGTAAACAGCAACAGCAAGAAGCTTCTTTGCTCTTTCCTGGCCTATTACATATTCAGAAAGCTTATCTGAAATTTCGCGAGGCTTTAAAAGAGGTTTTCTTTCGTCTATAGCTGTAGCATCAGGAGTTCTTGCAAATTCAGCGGAAATAATTTCGTAAGTAGCATTGATGCATTCGTCGCAGATGTAAACACCTGGGCCTGCAACAAGTCTTCTTACCATGCTCTGAGGCTTTCCGCAGAATGAACAAATAAGTTCTTTTGAGCTATCGTATCTATTTGGCATAATTATCTTTTCTCTACTACTTTATCAATAAGACCATATTCCATGGCTTCTTCAGCAAACATGAAATTGTCTCTTTCTGTATCTTCACATACCTTCTCGTAAGGCTGACCTGTCATCTTAGCAAGAAGTGTATTCATTTTTTCCTTTGTTCTTATAATGTGTCTAGCTGCAATCTGAATTTCTGTAGCCTGACCCTGTGCGCCACCGAGTGGCTGGTGAATCATAACTTCTGCATTAGGAAGAGCATATCTCTTGCCCTTTGCTCCTGCAGCAAGAAGGAAAGCTGCCATACTTGCAGCCATGCCGATGCAAATTGTGGATACATCTGGCTTAATATAATTCATTGTGTCGTAGATAGCCATACCTGCCGTAATAACACCACCAGGGCTATCAATATATATGCTAATATCCTTGTCTGGATCTTCGCTCTCTAAAAATAAAAGTTGAGCAACTACAAGACTTGCTACGTCGTCTGTAATTTCTCCATCCAAGAAAATGATTCTGTCTTTTAAAAGTCTAGAATAAATATCGTAGGAACGTTCGCCTCTTGAACTCTGTTCTACGACCATTGGAATTAAACTACTCATTTTCCCTCCCCTAAAAAATCATAAAGCGGGGCATAAAGCCCCGCTGAATTGATACTAAATAATTAAGCCTGTGGCTCTTCTTCCTTATCGTCCTTATCAGTGAATACTGCGTTATCGTAAAGTAACTGAATAGCCTTTGTGTTCTTAATATCTTCCTTCATGAGGCCAAGGTTTTCGCCCTTGAAGGAATCCTTAATCTTTTCGATATCCATCTTGTACTGATCAGCAAGCTTCTGATATTCAGCTTCGATGTCTTCTTCAGTTGCTTCAATGCCTTCTGCTTCTGCAACAGCCTTAAGAGCGAGTCTGCTCTTTACTCTGCTTTCAGCGTTTGGCTTCATTTCGTTCTTAATGTCTTCTACTGTCTTGCCCATATACTTGCAGTACATATCAAGGGAGAGTCCCTGGTATGCCATCTGCTGTGCATATTCATCAAGCATTACTTCAGCTTCGTTTTCGATCATTGCTTCTGGTAATGTGATTGGGTTCATTTCGATAAGCTTTTCAACAACGGCATTCTTTCCGTCGAATTCCTTTGCCTTTTCAGCGGATTCTTCAAGCTTCTTCTTCTGATCTGCCTTGAGTTCTTCGAGTGTATCGAATTCGGAAGCGTCCTTTGCGAATTCATCATCGAGTGCAGGAAGTTCTTCTCTCTTGATTTCGTGAACGAGGCACTGGAATACTGCATCCTTACCTGCGAGGTCTTCTGCATGATATTCAGCTGGGAATGTAACCTTTACATCCTTTGCTTCGCCAGCCTTTACGCCAACGAGCTGTTCTTCGAATCCAGGAATGAACTGTCCGCTACCAAGCTTTAATGTCTGGTTTTCAGCTGTGCCGCCTGCGAACTGATCTTCGCCACAGAATCCCTTGTAATCAAGAACAACTGTATCTCCGAGCTGAGCTTCGCCTTCAACTGTAATCTGACGAGCGTTTCTCTTCTGGAGCATTTCAAGCTGCTTCTGAACATCTTCTTCTGTTACAGCGTGAACCTTACGTTCTACTGCCATTCCCTTGTAATCCTTAACGTTTACATCTGGTGGAGTCTGAACCTTTACTGTAACTGTGAATCCCTTGCCCTTTTCAAGCTTTTCTTCGCCGAAATCGATGTCAGGTCTTGCGATTGGTTCGATGTCGAGTTCTGTAAGTGTATTTGTATAATTTGCATTGAGAAGATCATCAATGGCATCTTCGAAGAATACTCCTGAACCATATCTGTTTTCGATGATGCTTCTTGGAGCCTTACCTTTTCTGAAACCTGGTACTGTAATCTTACCACGTGCAGCCTTGTAAGCTCTATCTGTAGCAGCGTCGAATTCTTCTGCTGTAAATTCCATTGTAAAAACGGCTAATCCGCTTTCCTTACTAACTAACTTAGATGTCATTAATATATCCTCCTTTGCCCAATATAAGGGCAGTTTCGTATTATATCATATATGTACAAGTGTTGCAAATACGAATTATTTGAGATAGAACTTGATATTAATTGCAAGTAGTGCTATTATCACTCTTCGGTTAAGGAGTAACTTATGGAAATTGAAATGAAATATGCTGTGCCTGACAAACAGACATTAGACAGCATTTGGGAAGATGAATATTTAAATGAAATATCAGATGCATCATCTGCAGAAAGTCTTGTAATGAAGGCTATCTATTTTGATACAGCTGATTATAGATTATCTAAGAATAATATTGCGGTTAGAGTACGTTCTGAGGGGGAAACCTATTTCGCTACATTAAAAACTAATGGTAGCCACAAAGACGGTCTCTTTACAAGAGATGAAATTAATGTACCTATTACAGACGAAACCAGCTTCATGGCATTAAATCCTGCCATTTTTAAGGGTAGCGACCCAGGCGATGTGATGATTTCCCTCGTAGGCGACGAACCTCTCTTAAATGTCCTGGAAATGCGTTTCTTAAGACGCAGAAAGCGCCTTGCCTACGCATCCACTATTATGGAACTTGCCGTAGACTCTGGAAGCATTATTACCGACAAGGGCGAAGTGCCAATCATGGAAATAGAACTTGAGCTTTTTGCCGGCGATGCAGAAGCCACACGTAAGCTCGGCGACATAATTGCCGAAAAATACGGCCTTAAAGTAAAGATCTCTTCAAAGTTTAGAGATGGACTGGATATACTGGGGCTGTAAGGCGTATATATTATTGTAAAAAGCAAGACCGAGCCAACTGGCTCGGTCTTTTCTATTTGTTTGATTGAAATCCAGTTACTATTCCGGCAAAAAGGACTGAACCACCACTATAAAATGAAGAATCCGTTTGAATAGCGCGCTTGGATCTCATTTTGGGGTGCCTAAAAATGCTTTTGTTGCCACTAACTAAAATTTAGCGCTTTTGGGGCAACATTTCTTGCCGTATCAATGCATTTTCAGGTTGAAAAAATGATTAATGTTGCCACTTATTAAAGTCCTTTTATTAAATGGCAACATTTTATACGTTTACGCTTGTATGGGATACATCATTTTGCAAAAAGACGGAACAAATGTTGCCACTAACTATACAAAATTTTTTCAACTGGCAACATGTAAAATTTTGCCAAATTTACAAGTCCATTAAATTAACAAATGAACATAACAAAAAAGACCGAGCCATTTGGCTCGGTCGTTTCTGATTTTTTCAGTTCAAAATTATTCTAAAAGTTAATTTGTACCCGTCCCATTACAATCAGTACATTTTACCGTTTTCGTTGTATATCCTTCTCCTGAACATTTTGTGCATTTTACTTCAACATATCCAGTTGATTTACAACTATAGCAATAGTCACTTACTGTACCATCATAATACTTTCCGGTTCCTTTGCAAAGTTCACATGTTGAAAGCTGCCCTTTTCCACCACAGTGGAAGCAAGGATCGCTTGATATCCTAACATCTATGTCTCTACAATCATTATCATTACACTTAGGGCAGATGTGATAAGCCTGTAAATTATAATACTGAGCCTTGGTAAGCATTAAATCCTTTGTTGTTTTTCTGCATTCCATACAATACCAAGTTCCAATATATCTTTTTAATGTTCCTTCACACCAAGCGCACTCATATCCCACCTTTCCTGTACCTTTACATTCACTACATGTCTTATAAGGATCTCTTTTAATATGACCTGTACCAGAACAATCCGGGCACATTGAACGAGTTACCCCATCCGTGCAGTATTGACAAGTTTCTTTAAGAATAACTTTTCCCTCGCCATTGCA
>JAKSSI010000091.1 GCA_024403175.1 Clostridia bacterium | reverse complement strand
GCTTTCCGGTACACAGGCAAGCGGATGGTTCATAGAAAATGCAAAGAAGGCAATGGAAGATGGAAAGATTCTTTTTGCAGGAAAGTACAGCGAACCTGATTATGAACTCTTGCTTGATAACAAGTGTCCGCTTGCAATTGAATCTACTATGATTAATCATTCTTCAGAGGTGGCAGATAAGCTTCTAGAACTTGGAATTAATGTTCTTGTTGATCGCTCCAGTTTCGAAACACATCCACTCGGAAGAACTGAATGGATTAAGCTTTACGCTGCATTGCTCAACGAAGAAGATGCTGCAAATAATTTCTTCAATAAGCAAGTGTCATATATGGAAGAAGCTATGACGCAAAAGCCCACAGGAAAAACTGCTTCCTTCTTCAACATTACAGCTGCAGGTAAGGCTGTATGCAGAAAATCAGGAGATTATGTTACAGAAATGATGAAGATTGCTGGAGGCGAATATGTATTTGATTCCCTTGGCGATCCAGGCTCTGCTTCCGCTACAGTAACCATTGAAATGGAAACTTTCTTTGCTGGAGCAAAAGATGCTGATTATATGATTTATAATGCAACAATTGCTGGTGATATAAATTCTATTGATGAATTACTTGCAAAGAGTTCTCTACTCAGCGAATTTAAGGCAGTTCAAGAAGGTAATGTATGGTGCACTGATAGAAACTTGTACCAAGATACAACTTCTGCCGGCGAGATGATAGGTGCATTCCAAAAAATCTTCTCCGGTGAAGCCGACAATTTAGATGAGCTTCCATCTCTTAGACGTTTAAAATAACATGCAAAGCCGCTCTTAACTGGGCGGCTGTTTGTGCATATGAAAGGGTGTCTTTAATGAATGAAAAACAAATAAAATTTGGAAATACGGGCCGATTTATAACCGTCATCGTGCTTCTTTTAGCAGTGATGGTTCTTGGCGTGTTTTTAAATATAAACATCGGATCTGTTCACATTAAGGCATCTGAAGTTTTTTCAATGCTTGGAAACGGCATTAAGTACGGAATTGCAAATATTTTTACAAGAGGTGCATTTGCAGAGCAGCTTGATGCTGTAATGCGAGCTTCCACGCAAAGCCTTATTATCTTTAAAATCAGAGTTCCAAGAATGCTTCTTGCAATGCTTCTTGGCGGTGCTCTTTCTGTTTCCGGATACCTTCTTCAGGTATTCTTTAGAAACCCAATTGCAGGTCCATTTGTTCTTGGTATTTCAAACGGTGCAAAGATGGTTGTAGGTGTTACACTTATTTTCCTTGCTCCATACCTTGGCACATTCACATCTGTAACCCTTGTAATTGCGGCATTTATTGGTTCGCTTTTAATTACGGGTTTGGTTTTACTTTTCTCTCATAAGGTGGGCAACATGTCGATGCTTCTTGTTGTCGGCATTATGGTTGGCTACATTTGTTCAGCTGTAACAGATTTTGCAATTACCTTTGCTAACGAACACGATGTAGTAAACCTTACAAACTGGTCTATGGGTTCATTCTCTGGAGCAGATTGGGGCGACGTAAGAGTATCTTTAGTATTCTGCCTTGTAGGTGTTATTCTTGCAGTACTTCTTTCAAAACCAATCAGTGCATATTCTTTGGGTGAAGGTTATGCAAAGAGTATGGGTATAAATATCAAGCTCGTTAGAATGGCAATCATTCTTGTATCAAGTCTGCTCTCTGCTTGTGTAACAGCTCTCGCAGGCCCTATAAGCTTTGTTGGTATTGCTGTTCCACATATTACAAGAAGCTTGCTTAAATCTTCTAAACCTATTTTCGTTATTCCTGCATCATTTATCTGTGGCGCTGCATTCTGCCTTTACTGCGATTTAATTGCAAGAACAGCATTTGCTCCTACAGACCTTGCAATCGGTACAGTAACATCTATTTTCGGTGCACCGGTTGTAATCTACATGATGATTAACCGCAGAAAGAGAGAGGTGTAGTATGAATAAATATTTCTCTACCGAAAATCTCTTTGTAGGTTATAACGGAAAAGCCTTAATCAAGGAAATTAACGTAGAACTTGAAAGAGGAAAAATTCTTACACTCATCGGCCCAAACGGTGCGGGTAAGTCTACAATTTTAAAATCGATAACAAGACATCTTACTCCTATTGGTGGTAAGACATTCATCGATAATAAAGAACTTTCAGATTGGGGTTCAAAGGAATTTGCTCAAAATACAGCAGTAGTTCTTACAGACAGAATTACCCCAGAACTTATGACTTGTGCCGAAGTTGTTGCAATGGGTCGATATCCATACACAGGTATGTTCGGAAAGCTTACAGACGAAGACAAAGAAATTGTTGTTAAGTCATTAAAGCGCGTACATGCAATGGATATTGCTGAGCAAGATTTCTCAACACTGTCCGATGGTCAAAGACAAAGAATAATGCTGGCTAGAGCAATTTGCCAGCAGCCAGAAATAATAGTTTTAGCCGAACCTACCGCATTCCTTGATATTCGCCCTAAGATAGAACTTCTCGCCACACTCCGTTCAATGGCAAGAGATGAAAACATTACAGTTATTATGTCTCTCCACGAAATCGATTTAGCCATGAAGGTTTCTGATTTTCTTCTTTGTGTTAAAGGCGACAAAATTGCAGCCTTTGGAAAGCCTGAAGAAATTCTGTCTGATAAAACTGTTGAATCTTTGTACAGCATGGATAAGGGCAGTTTCGATGTACTCTTTGGTAGCGTAGAACTTGCAAAACCAAAAGGAGAACCAAAGGCCTTTGTTGTAGCTGGTGGCGGATATGGAATAGATTGCTTTAGAGCTCTTCAAAGACAAAACATTCCATTTGCTACAGGAGTGCTTTTCGAAAACGACGTAGATTGCCATGTAGCAAAGGATTTATCGGATTGCGTAATTACAAATCCAGCGTTCGAACCAATTTCTGAAGCAAAGTTTGGCGAAGCTGCTGAAATCTTAAAACAGTGCAGCTTTGTAATAGATGCTGGAACACCAGTAGGCACTCTAAATGAATTCAACGGAAAACTTCTAGAGCTTGCAAAGAAAGAAAATATTCCTGTTAAAAAATATGAAAAGGGAATGGAGGTATAGCTATGGAATACCAAGTACCAAGAGTTGTTCTTGCCGGAACAAACAGCGGTTGTGGTAAAACAACAGTAAGCTGTGCAATTCTCCAAGCTCTTGTAAATAGAAAAGTAAATGTGGGCGCATTCAAGTGCGGCCCTGACTATATCGACCCAATGTTCCACAGTGAAATCATTGGGGCAAAGAGTGTAAATTTAGATCCATTCTTCTTTGATCAAAATACTATCAACTATCTGCTTGCTTCAAATGGAGAACAAAGAGAAGTAAACATTGTTGAAGGTGTTATGGGCTTTTACGACGGCATAGATATGGTAACTGCTAAAGGCAGTACCTATGAAGTAGCTAAGCTTACAAATAGCCCTGTTGTTTTGGTCTTAGGTGTAAGAGGCGCATCTCTCTCAGTAATGGCCACAATTTACGGCTTCTTAAATATGATGCCTAATAACAATGTCTGCGGTGTAATTCTTAACCAGTGCACAGCAATGACATACAAAGTTTTGGCAGAAGAAATTGAAAGAAGATTTGAAGGAAAGATAAAGCCTTTAGGTTATCTTCCAGTAATGAAAGATTGCTCTCTTGAAAGTAGACACCTTGGCCTTGTTACAGCTGCTGAAGTTGTAGATCTTAAAGATAAGCTTCAAAAGGTGGCAGCGCAAGCAGAACAATCTATAGATTTAGATGGTTTAATTGAGCTTGCAAAAGCTGCAGAAAAAATTAAATGCGATAAGCCTCAATTTGAAACATTTAGTGAAAGTGTAAGAATTGCCGTAGCAAAGGATACTGCATTCTGCTTCTATTATGAAGACAGTCTTAGAATGCTAAGAGAAATGGGTGCAGAACTTGTAGAGTTTAGCCCTCTTACAGATGAAGCACTTCCTGAAAATATCCAAGGCCTTTATTTAGGCGGCGGATATCCAGAGCTTTATACCGAGACATTAAGCAATAACAAAACTATGCTTGCTTCAATAAAGCAGGCTTTAGAAAATAATCTGCCATGCATAGCAGAGTGCGGCGGATTTATGTATCTAACAGAATCAATCGCAGATAAGCCAATGGTTGGCTTTATAAAAGGCGGTTGCAAAGATACAGGTAAACTTGTTCGCTTTGGATATGTTCATCTAAAAGCAAACAAAGATAATATGCTCTGCAAGGCAGGCGAAGAAATCCCTGCACATGAATTCCATCACTGGGATGCAGATAATCCAGGAACCGATTTCAATGGAAGAAAAGAAACAGGTAGAAATTGGGACTGTGCAATAGCAAATGAAAAATTGTATGCAGGATATCCGCATTTCCATTTCTTCGGCAACCCAAAGTTTGCTGAAAACTTTTATAAAACCTGTTTGGAGGAAAAACACAATGATTGAACAAGTAAAACCAATGGACATTGAACGCAGAAGTTTCGAAATCATTACAGAAATTCTTGGCGACCGCGTTTTAGATCCTGAAAACGAACTGGTAATTAAGCGTGCCATTCATACAACAGCAGACTTTGATTATGCAGATAATCTTGTGTTCTCCGAACATGCAGTAGCAAAGGGAATTGAAGCTTTAAGGAATGGCTGTGCTATTGTTACAGATACAAACATGGCAAAGGCTGGTATTAATAAGACAACTCTCGCAAAGCTCGGCGGTGAAGTTTATAACTTCATTGCAGATCCAGATGTAGCAGCTGCTGCAAAGGAAAGAGGAATTACAAGAGCTGCAGTTTCTATGGAAAAGGCCGCAGAAACAATTGATAAGCCAATCATCTTTGCTATCGGAAATGCTCCAACAGCTCTTATCAAGATTAAAGAACTTATGGATGCAGGTAAATTAAATCCTGCTCTTATCGTTGGTGTACCAGTTGGTTTTGTAAACGTAGTAGAAAGCAAAGAACTGATTATCGGCTCAAATGCTCCTTACATTGTTGCAAGAGGCAGAAAGGGCGGCAGCAACGTTGCAGCAGCAATTTGCAATGCCATGCTCTATCAGATTATGAGATAAACGATGGAAGAATACGTAGTAAAAGACGGAAAGAAGCTAAGGCTTGGTTATACTACTGGGTCGTGCGCGGCAGCGGCATCAAAGGCTGCAGCATGGATGCTTCTTACCGGAGTAAAAAGAGAACGCATAGGGCTTAAGACTCCAAAAGGAATCGATTTAGACTTAGAAGTTAAAGAGATTACTATGGCGGAAGATTATGCAAAGTGCGCTATAGAAAAAGACGGCGGAGACGACCCAGATGTCACCAAAGGTGCTTTAATCTTTTCCGAAGTAAGAAAGTGCGAAGAACCTGGCATTCATATCGATGGTGGCTTTGGGGTTGGGCGCGTTACAAAGCGAGGTCTAGACCAGCCTGTAGGAAACGCTGCAATCAATTCTATTCCAAGATTAATGATAAAAGAAAATCTTGAAGAGATTTGTAAAATTGCAGATTACGAAGGAGGTCTTAGCGTAGTTATCAGCGTGCCTTTGGGAGAAGAACTCGCAAAGAAAACTTTCAATCCACGTCTTGATATAGTAGGCGGCATTTCAATTTTAGGAACTACTGGAATAGTAGAACCTATGAGTGAAAAAGCCCTTGTAGACACAATTAGAGTAGAACTTCGCCAAAGAAGAGAAAACGGTGCAGAGTATGTACTACTTACACCAGGAAACTATGGCGTAGATTTTATAAAAGGCAATATCGCAGATCCTGAGATTGCAGTCCAGTCTTCAAACTTTATTGGAGACACAATCGATATGTGCAAGGAGATGGGCTTTAAAGGCGCACTTCTTGTAGGGCACATAGGTAAACTCGTTAAGATTGCCGGCGGTATGCTTAACACTCATTCAAAGTATTATTCCCGTTAAAAGAATTAAATATTATTTGTATTTTTTTCATATACTACACTTAGAATATTTAAAATAAAAAAACTCATACTAGAGTTTTCTCATATTTGTTTTTTATTG
>JAKSSI010000090.1 GCA_024403175.1 Clostridia bacterium | reverse complement strand
GATGAGAGGGTTTTTAGCCATTACGAAATTTATCATTTCTTCAACCCATGGGTCGTTTGGATATCCGAGGGCAGCGCAGAGTTTTTCAGCTCTGCCTCCTTGCAGCGACACTCCAATGTTAACAAAGGAATTTCCGCTGTTATCGTTGGATTTAATGGCATATATTTTTTCAATAAGAGAAATATCAATGACTACCGGGTCCTGCCTCCTGTAAATGAAGCGTTCTCCAATTCGTACGCGGTCTTCGCAGAAAGAAACAGCATTATCAAAATCCTTTTCTGCTTCATCGAATTCGCCTGAAGCCTTAAGAGTTTTAATGGTTCTGTCATCGGTCTTAGGCGCTCTAACTACGCTAATCGCAGCCAAAATTCCAAAGATGAGCAATGTTGCTCCAATTATAGGGCTTCCTCTATAAATCATAAAAACAAGGCCTATAACTATCAGAATTGCAGCTAAAATTGCAGAGCTTCTTTGTGATTTTGTGTTTCTTACTATGTAATCGTACATAATTTCCCCTCTTTTCTCTTTACCGATTCATCGTAACACCTGCCGCCACTATTTTCAAGTTTGCAAAAAGAGTCTACTTGATGTAAATTATTCTTAAATCGGTAGGAGATGACAAATGATTAAATTAAATGTTGAAAAATACGAATATAAAGCTTTGTTTAAGCTGGATATTAATCCAATCGAGCATAAAGAAACAATAGTTGGTACAGATAATAGAGGAAATTATATTTATCATCAAAGAGTAGGGTATGAACTCGGAAAGGCTCTTACTTTTGAAGAAATTTACTATGTTTTAGATAGGGAAGAATATCTTCTTCATTTAGGCAGAGCAAGGGGGCAGCAGCGAATTACAGAAGATGAATTCGATGCTTTTAGAGACAAGTAAAATAGTATAGCAAAAACGCTTAAAAGCCCGTCATATGGGCTTTTTTTATTGCATCCATAATGAAATATTTATATAATACATATGATAACATTATTTAAAAATGTTTTTAAATTTTAGGAGGAAACATGAAAAAAGTATTAGCACTCGTTCTTGCTATGGCAATGGTATTATCCTTTGCAGCTTGCGGCAAGAAAGAAGAGCCTAAGCAGCCAGAAGTAGATAACCGTTCTGCAGTACAGAAGATTATCGACGAAGCTCAGGGCATGACACTTGAAGAACTTGCTAAGAAGGCTATTGAAGAATCCAAGGGCAAGATGTTCTACGGCGTAGGTAACTCTTCCCGTGGTAAGTCTGCACTTCCACTCTTCATCGACTATCTTAAGACAATCGATTCTTCTTACACAATGGATTTCGAATGGCAGCAGCCAAAGAACAACAAGATCTTCGATCAGCTCACAGCTGACGGTCTTAAGGAAACTGGTACATTTGCTATGACACTTATCCAGGACGGTAACCAGATTGAATCCAAGATGGTTCAGACAGGCGTTCTTGATACATTCATTCCAAAGGAATGGGCAGAAGCAAACGGCACAACAGCTGCTGATTATAAGGGATATCTTCCACTTCAGACACTCAACAAGATCTTCGAATACAACTGCGTAGATCCAACAACAGCTTACACAAACTGCTGGGATTTCGTAGCTGAAGGTCAGCACGGTCTCTTCATGGACATCAACTCTGAAATCGTAGGAAAGAACTTCCTCTATATGCTCACAAAGCCAGAATATGCAGCAAACCTCAAGGCAGCATATGACAAGCTCGACCCAGCAAAGCAGGCTCAGTTCAAGTCCACAATCGATTCCCTTGCAAAGGATGCTAAGGAACTCGGTCTTGATGACAACGGCAAGTACGCTCTTGCATGGATTAAGCTCTGGGTTAACAGCTACAACGCTGTAACAGACGACGGTCCTATCTGCAACGAACTCGTAAAGAAGTCCGCAGCTAACCAGTTCGGTCTTCTCGTATACTCCAAGGTTCGTTCTGTAGAAGAATCTGACGAAGTATCTGTAAACAACATTAAGGTTGCAGCATACCAGCCAGGTTACGAAGGAATGGGCGGATATGCATACTGCCACTACCTCTTCGTAACAGACAACTCCCCACTTCCATGGACAGCATGTGCATTCATCGCTTACATGACAGAAACTCTTGATGGTTTCTCCGCTTGGGGTAAGGACATCGGCGGATACTCCTCCAACCCAAAGGTTGCAGAAGCAGTAGAAGCTAAGTATCACCACTCCACAGGTGAATCCTCTAAGACAGTTTGCGATACAACAATGGATAGAGGATACGATTGGTGGACAACAACAGGTAAGCTCGTTGTTGAAGATCCAGAATACTGCGCAAGCGTAGCATTCACAGTTGGTTCTTGGATCGAACTTCTTGACAAGTACCAGCCAAAGTAAGTTATACCAGCGAAATTATGCCTTCGCGGGATTTTCCTGCGAAGGCATTTTTTACACACTAGAGGTGTGATATGTCTAAACAAAGGTTGAATAGTATCAAGACCTATCTGACTAAGCCTCAGAACATAATTTTGATACTGACAGGTATACTGGTTACTTTTACAACCATTGCACCTGTTGTTGCGATAGTAAAAGACACGTTTTCAATTCATCCGGGTACTATCGATCAGCACTTATCCGGACAAGTTAGCGGTTACACTGTAGTTAACTATATCGATTTGTTTACAAGTAGACTTGCTAAAACAAATCTTTGGACACCGCTTTGGAACACAATTATTCTTGGTATCGGCACATGCGTGTTCGCCATTATTTTCGGTGGCGTATTTGCATACCTTGTTACAAGAACAAATATGGCCTGCAAGAAATATTTAAGTTCCATTTTCATTTTCCCTTACATCATGCCACAGTGGACTCTTGCTGTAGTATGGCAAAACCTGTTTAACTCCAATGCTGTAACAGGTACATCCAATGGACTCCTTGCAGCTCTGTTTGGAATTAATATGCCGGCATGGTGGTGCGTAGGTATGTTCCCAAGTATTATGGTACTTGGTATGCACTACACACCGTTTGCATATATTCTCATTGTCGGTATTTTTAAGAACATGGATGCAAACATCGAAGAGGCTGCAACAATTCTTGATACACTACGTTCGAGAATTTTCACAAGAGTTACCATCCCTATGGTAAAGCCTGCAATACTTTCGACAATATTGCTTGTAATCGGTGGTGCGGTTGGTTCTTATCCAGTACCTCACTATCTGCACTTCACAACATTGTCTACAAAGTATGTTTCAATGAACGACAAATATACTGGTGAAGCTTCCATTCTTGCAATCATCATGATGCTCTTTGGTGTTGCAATTATGTATCTCAATCAGAGATCACTTCATTCCAGAAAATCATATACAACAGTAACAGGTAAGTCTGGTCAGATTACAAAGACAAACCTTGGTAAGGTTGGCAGGGTCGTAATTGCATTAGTATTTGTTGTAATTACATTCTTCACATCAATCTATCCAATCGTTTCCTTTGCATTTGAAACTTTCCTGCCAAACCCAGGAGACTACTCATTCCTTTACACAGGTAACACAAAGAACCTTACAACAAAGTGGTGGCTGGTTTCCGAAAACGTTTCCGAAAATGGTATGTATGGTCAGATGGGTATTCTCCACAACGCAACCATTTGGCATGCCTTTAGAGGAACAATTCTTACAGCTGTTGTCTGCTGCTTAGTAGCAGGTACTATCGGTACACTCATCGGTTATGCTGTAAGCAAGAACAGAAGAAGTAAACTTGCCAGCTATGTTAACTCCATGGCATTCCTTCCATATCTTATGCCATCAGTTGCTGTAGGTGCTGCATACTTTATTCTCTTCTCTTCCGGAAAGATTAATCTTTTCAACACTTATCTTGCACTTATTATCGTAGGTACAGTTAAGTATATTCCATTCTCATCAAGAAGCTCGCTTAACTCAATGCTTCAGCTTTCAAATGAGATTGAAGAATCAGCTATAATTCTCAATGTTCCATGGATTAAGAGAATGACAAGAATCATCATTCCAATTCAGAAGAGTTCCATCGTATCCGGATTCCTTCTTCCATTCATGACATGCTTAAGAGAATTATCACTGTTTATGCTCTTATGCGTTCAGGGATTCATTCTTTCAACAACACTCGACTACTTCGACGAAATGGGTCTTTACGCATTCTCAAGCGGTATCAACTTGATCCTGATTGTAACAATTCTTATCAGCAACTTTGTTGTTAACAAGATTACAGGAGCAAGCTTAGATGATGGAATAGGAGGTTAACAAATGCCTAAAATTGTACTTGAACACGTAACAAAACGCTGGGATAAATTCTACGGTGTTGATGATTTAAATTTAATAATTGATGATAACGCATTCGTAACATTACTCGGCCCATCCGGCTGCGGTAAGACAACAACTCTTCGTATGATTGCTGGTCTTGAAACTCCAACAAGCGGAAAGATTACAATCGGTGATATGGTTGTTTACGATTCTGAACAGGGAATTAACGTTCCTCCAAACAAGCGTAAGGTTGGATTCCTTTTCCAGAACTACGCTCTTTGGCCACACATGACAGTTCACGATAACATTGCATTTGGTCTTCAGAATGTTAAGGAAGATCTTCCTACAGTTTACGACGATGCAAAGGCTGCAAATGGAATCATGACTGCTCTTGCAAAGCCAAAGGAAGTTGTAGATCTTATTAACGAATGCATTGATAAGAAGGGTAAGCTTGATGAACAGAAGGTTTTAATTAAGCTTATCGACCGCTACGAAATTTCTATGTTCTCTGCAAAGAAGCTTCTTAAGTACAACCTTCAGGGAGCTTCCGATTTAGAAGGAACAGCTAAGAAGTATGCTGCAGAACTTGCAAGTGTAGTAGAAGCTGCAAAGAAAGATGCTGCTGCAAAAGGCGGAGAACTCGACGAAGAATTCCACTGCATCGTAAATGGCAAGCCAGTTTCTTCCGTAAGAAAACTTTCCAAAGAAGAAATCGATTTAGCAGTTAGGAGAGTATCTAGAATCGTAAAGATTGGAATGTTCATGGATAGATATACTGCAGAACTTTCCGGAGGTGAGCAGCAGAGAGTTGCTATTGCAAGAACTCTTGCACCACAGCCAAGCGTACTCTTCATGGACGAACCTCTTTCAAACCTCGATGCTAAGCTTCGTCTTGAAATGAGATCTGAACTTCAGAGACTTCACCTTGAAACAGGTTCCACATTTGTATACGTAACACACGATCAGATGGAAGCAATGACACTTGCTACAAGAATCTGTCTTATCGACAACGGAATTCTTCAGCAGTACGACCCACCACTTACAGTATACAATCAGCCAAATAATACATTCGTTGCAGACTTCGTTGGAAACCCTGCAATCAACTTTATCAATGCAAAGGGAACTCAGGTTGGTGAAAATATTCAGCTTGATATTCTTGGAGGCATAAAGGCTACATTCAAGCCAAACGAAGCTCTTAGCATGGCTGAATGGAGAAAGGATCTTGCAAATACTCTTGAAGCAAAGGCTGCATTCGAAGCAGAAAAGGCAAAGAAGAAGGGTTATGTTGAAAAGCAGAACAAGGAAGTTCCATTCAACTATCATGTTGCTCTTATCGAAGCAGAAGATTATGGCGACGAAGTAGTGCTTACTGACGAAGATTATGTAATCGGTATCAGACCAGAATTCGTAACAACAGAAGGAACTATTGATGGCGAAGTATATTCCTCCATGCCTACTGGTATGGAAACAACCTTAAGAATTGCTGTAGGCAATAACATCATTACAGGCGTTATGTTTGGTGGTGTTGTTTACAACCTCGGCGATAAGGTTAAGGTTGGATTCAAGGGTAACAACGCAATTCTCTTCGATAGAAAAACTGGCAGAAAGATTGCACTCGGTGCATTGGTTATTGATTAAAATGAAATTTAAAGCCTTTTTATTTGATTGCGACGGCACAGTAATTAACACCAACCGTCTACTTCTAAATTCATGGCGTACGGCAACAAACTTTTTCCTTCCAGGAAAGCCTGTTACCGACTATGATATTAAAAAATATTACGGTCAGCCTTTAGAAGAATCTGCA
>JAKSSI010000009.1 GCA_024403175.1 Clostridia bacterium | reverse complement strand
TTCTTCATCTTGGGGTTTATCAACATTATTATTTATATCCGTAGGTGCCGAGCCAGATGTATTGCTAATTACCTCATAAGGCTCATTATTGGCAATGCTTCTATCAAATTTATATATTCCGAAAGGTGTTTCTAGTATTGTTTTAACAACATATCTATCTTGAGCTAATCCTTCAGTCATTCTAAATTCTTCTAGCGATCCATCATATTTAATCGTTTCGGCCAGTCCAAAAGCCCATTGATCAATGTATGTTGTGTTTTTGGATACTTCTACTGTCTTAAGAGAGAGACAATCAAAAACATCACATTCTATTCTTGTCAATGTAGAAGGGATTTTTACAAACTCTAATGCACACCTGTAAAATGCACCTTTACCAATCTTTTCAACTCCCTCGGATAAATTTAAAGTTCTCAAGTTAGAACATTCAAAGAAGGCATCTTCGCCTATCGTTTTAACTGATGAAGGGATTGTAACTGATTTTAGATTGTAACAATTATAGAATGCCTCTTCGCCTATCGTTTTAACTGATGAAGGGATTGTAATGGATTCCAAGCCTGAATATCCAAAAGCCAATTCCGGAATTTCTGTTAACCCGTATTCAATATTTACCGTTTTCAAATTAGAACAATGACCAAATGCATCTCTTCCCACCTTTTTTACTGAAGCAGGAATCGTAATGGATTCCAAACCAGAATCACAAAAAGCAAACTCGTCAATAATCTCTAACCCATTCGATAATTTTACTGATTTTAAATTAGGACAATGGTCAAACGCATATTTTCCTATTGTTCTAACAGATGACGGAATAATAATAGATTCTATACCTGATCGGGAAAAAGCACTACCTCCAATCTCTGTTAATCCTTCTGGCAATTTTACAGATTTTATATTGGACCGTTCATAAAATGCATAATCTTTTATTTTAGTAACTTTATTTCCTTCATAATCATATTCTGGTATTTCAATACTAGATGCAGTAACCTCTCCTAGTCCACAAACTACACCACCTTGAATATCAAGTTTTGGGGGTTTTGATGGACTGGTTTGGTTATTATTGGATTCATCCTTTTGATCCACTTTTATTGGTTGACTCTGTTCTTGCTTGATTGGACTATCGACCTTGGATAAGGTATAAGTCGGATTCTCATCTGTAATATTATTTAAAACAATTGAAATAGAAACAACCTGGTTAGTCTTTGAATCATATTTTACAACTGCTCCAAATTCTCTGCTATCGCCACCCTGATGATTAATCATACTATGCTGGTCAATACGTACATCATACTCACCAGTTGGAACTTTTTCACGAGAAAAGGTATATTCCACATAAAGTGGAATTACTGACCATCTATATCCTACAGAAGAAATTACCTCTCCATTCTTAATGGTATTTGTTATATGTTCCTGATTTGGTCTTAATGCAGATAAATACGGGCATTGCTTGCGGATTGCATCCTCAATAATTTTCTCTACACCTGTTATCTTATTGTTATTTACTTTCTCCTCCGTGTATTCAATAGGCACACTTGAACCATTTTTATTCCTATAGTTTTCAGCCTTTGCTTTGTCAACAGCCTTTAAATCAACAAGGTAAGCAAGCAAATCGTTGGTACTAGATTTTTTATTAATCGATAAAGACTTATTAGTTATTGCCATTAAATCACTACGCTGGATTTGTCTGTTTACATTATATTCACCGTTAGTCATTCCAATAGCATTGGTTAACAAATACGCTTTATCCCAAGTGAAATCTGTACCCATCTCATATCCCAGTACCTTAAGAATAAGAGTTAAGTACTCTGTTGCAGTAATTTTATTTTCTCCAGAAAAAGTTGTAGCGCTTGTGCCACCAACAAGTCCATTGTTATAAGCATAATTAATGTATGGCTTAGACCAGGCTGATAAATCAACAAAAGGTGATTTATAATTTCCCGATAATGCCTTTGATTCTGCACCAAGAAGTTTCACAAGCATAGTAATAGCTTCTGCTCTGGTCAAAGTTGCATTAAGATTAAAGTCTGGCGTTCCATCACTTTTGTATCCAGAGCCTGAAATAATACCCAGGTCGTATAAAGCTTTTGCATCTGATTCACCACTATTAGTTTCTGCAAAAGAGAAACTAAATGTTGTAAATATCATGCATAATATTAATAGTACACTGATAATCCTCTTCATGTTTTCTTATTTAACCTTTCTTAAGAATGTATTAAAAATGTAATGTGCCATTTCTTGATGAAGACTATTAGCTAATTTTTTATGTTTTTCATCAAAATATGCATTTTCAATATATGAAACTTTTTTATACATTGACCCTAGATAATCACTTGTTTTACCCGCGTGGCAAGCGATAACTAAAATATCTATTTTCTTTTCTATTTCTAATAGATATTTTATATATCTCTCAATTGTTCTAACATCATCACCGGCAGTTATTATTCCTACTTTTCTTCCATCAATTTTCGCAACTGCATAAGAATCAGATTTCCGATCAATTCGTGCAATAAGATCTTCTTGACATATTAAATCAATTAATAATTTCAAGGTTTCTGTTTTACCAGTGTTAGACTTACCTCGTAAAGCAATAATTTCCATATTAACCTCCATGGAAGTAAACACTATATTTGAAAAAGTTTAGTACCACCAAACAGTAGCATATACGCAACAATAATACCACCAAATGGTAGCCTTAATCAAGGAGGGTTAAGGTTGTGTATTTTAAGAGAATTGAAGACTTGCGCATAGATAATGATCTAACACAGCAAGAGGTAGCAGACCAGCTGCGTATTGCAAGAGAAGTTTACAGACGTTATGAAAAAGGTACTAGAACAATTCCCGTAGATTGCCTCGTTGCCTTGGCAGACTTTTACAAAACATCAACTGACTACATTTTAGGACGAACCAATAAAAAATAGAAACAAAAAAGACCGAGCCGTTTGGCTCGGTCTTTTAAATTTTAAGTCGGGTATTATTGACTATTTTCCTGCCTTTTTGATGTAACCAGCAAGTCTTTCCTTAGCGTCGGATTCTGTCTTAGCGAAGAGTTCGTCAGCCTGTTCTGGGAATTCCTTCTTGAGGGAGTTGTATCTTACTTCTCTCATGATGAACTTCTGGAAGTCGCCAGTTGGTTCTGTTGTGGAATCAAGAGTGAATGGGTTTTCTCCAGCAGCCTTGAGTTCTGGGTTGAATCTGAAGAGTGACCAGTAACCGCATTCTACAGCTTCCTTTTCAACTGTCTGTGTCTTTGTCATACCACCCTTAATACCGTGGTTGATGCAAGGAGCGTAGCAGATGATGAGGGATGGTCCGTGATAGTTTTCAGCTTCCTTGATTGCCTTCATGAACTGGTTCTTGTTGGAACCCATAGCGCACTGAGCAACATATACGTAACCGTAGGAAGCAGCCATCATGCCGAGATCCTTCTTCTTGATCTGCTTACCAGCAGCAGCGAACTTAGCGATAGCAGCTGTTGGTGTAGACTTGGAAGCCTGTCCGCCTGTGTTGGAGTAAACTTCTGTATCGAATACGAGAACGTTGATGTCTTCGCCAGAAGCAAGTACGTGGTCGAGTCCGCCGTAACCGATGTCGTATGCCCATCCGTCACCGCCGAGACACCATACAGACTTCTTAACAAGGAAGTCCTTCTTAGCTACGATTTCCTTAGCGATCTTGCCTGCAGCTCCTGTGAGCTTAGCAGCCTTGATTGCAGCAAGGAGAGCGTCGGATTCTTCTCTTGTCTTAGCGCCATCGTTCATTCCTGCGAGCCATGCCTTAGCAGCTTCAACTACTTCAGCCTTGTCTGTAGCAACGATGAGTTCGTTTGCAAGATCTGCAAGCTTTTCTCTCATCTGACGAACGCCTGTTGCCATACCGAGACCATATTCAGCGTTATCTTCGAAGAGGGAGTTAGCCCAAGATGGACCACGGCCCTGAGCGTCTGTTGTATATGGCATAGAAGGAGCAGATGCACCCCAAATGGAGGAGCAACCTGTTGCGTTAGCAATCATCATTCTGTCGCCGAAGAGCTGTGTGATAACCTTGATGTATGGTGTTTCACCGCAACCTGCGCAAGCGCCGGAGAATTCGAAGTAAGGATTTCTGAACTGGGAACCCTTAACGTTTTCTGCGAATGCTTCCTTCTTTTCTGTTACCTTTCTTGTAGCTTCCCAGTTAGCAGCTTCGTCAGCCTGTGTTTCGAGTGGCTTCATAACGATTGCCTTTTCCTTAGCTGGGCAGATATCTACGCAGTTTCCGCAACCGAGGCAGTCGAGTGTGGATACTACCATAGAGTACTTGTAAGCTGGCATCTGCTTAGCATCAGCAAGCTTTAATGTCTTTGGCGCGGCAGCACCTTCCTTTTCGTCGAGGCGTACTGGTCTGATTGCAGAGTGTGGGCAAACGAAGGAGCACTGGTTGCACTGGATACACTTTGCTGGATCCCATTCTGGAACTGTTACAGCAACGCCTCTCTTTTCGTAAGCAGCTGTACCGAGTGGGAAGTGACCATCTTCAAGTCCGTTAATGAATGCAGATACTGGGAGCTTGTCGCCTTCCTGTCTGTTCATTGGGATCATGATGTTGGAAACGAATTCAGGATACTTAGCCTTCTTTGTAGCCTTGTCTTCTGCGTTCTTCCAGGATGCAGGAACTTCTACCTTGTGAGCTGCTGTGAAACCAGCATCTACTGCAGCATAGTTCATGTTAACGATGTCTTCGCCCTTCTTACCATAGGACTTCTTGATGGAATCCTTGAGGTATCCTTCAGCTTCCTTAACTGGAATTACTTCTGTAAGACCGAAGAATGCGGACTGCATGATCATGTTAATCTTGTTACCAAGTCCGATTTCAACACCGAGCTTTGTACCGTTGATTGTATAGAAGTTAATCTTGTTTTCAGCAATGTATCTCTTAAGAGCTGCTGGGAGTTCCTTATCAAGCTGTTCATCGTCCCAGATGCAGTTGAGGAGGAATGTACCACCCTTCTTAAGACCTGCGATTACGTCGTACTGGTGAACATATGCCTGGTTGTGGCAAGCGATGTAGTCAGCTTCTGTAATGAGGTATGTGGACTGAATCTTGTTCTTACCGAATCTTAAGTGGGAAACTGTGATACCACCGGACTTCTTGGAGTCATAGTGGAAGTAGCCCTGTGCATACTGATCTGTGTGGTCGCCGATAATCTTGATAGCCTGCTTGTTAGCACCAACTGTACCGTCGGAACCAAGACCCCAGAACTTGCAACGAATTGTGCCAGCTGGTTCTGTAGCAACTTCCTTAACCTTGAGGGATGTGCCGTAAACGTCATCTTCAATACCGATTGTGAAGTTGTTCTTTGGCTTAGCCTTCTTGAGGTTGTCGAATACAGCAACAATCTGACCAGGTGTTGTATCCTTAGAACCAAGACCATATCTTCCGCCTACGATAACTGGCTGAACCTTTTCATCGTAGAACATTGTCTTAACGTCCATGTAAAGTGGATCGCCGATAGCGCCTGGTTCCTTTGTTCTGTCAAGAACAGCAATCTTCTTAGCTGTCTTTGGAAGAACTGCCTTGAGGTACTTTGGAGCCCATGGTCTGTAGAGTCTAACCTTAACGAGACCAACCTTTTCGCCCTTAGCTACCATGTAGTTAACAACTTCTTCAGCTGTTTCGCATACGGAACCCATAGCGATGATTACTCTTTCAGCATCCTTTGCACCTACATAATCGAATGGCTTGTACTTTCTACCTGTTTCCTGGCCAATCTTGTTCATGTAGTCAACAACGATTTCTGGAAGTGCGTCGTAGTAACCCTGTGCAGCTTCTCTAGCCTGGAAGAAGATATCTTCGTTCTGAGCTGTACCTCTTACTACTGGGTGTTCTGGATTGAGAGCCTTGTCTCTGAATTCCTGAACAGCCTTCTTATTTACTAACTTATCGAATACGCTGTAGTCGATGAGTTCAATCTTCTGTACTTCGTGGGATGTTCTGAAACCATCGAAGAAGTGAAGGAATGGAACCTTACCTTCGATTGTTGCAAGGTGAGCAACTGCAGAGAGGTCCATAACTTCCTGAACGGATGAAGAGCAGAGAAGAGCGAAACCTGTCTGTCTGCAGGACATAACGTCGGAGTGATCTCCGAAGATACAAAGTGCGTGAGCAGCGAGTGTTCTTGCGGAAACGTGGAATACGCTTGGAAGAAGTTCGCCAGCGATCTTATACATGTTAGGGATCATAAGGAGAAGACCCTGGGATGCTGTATAAGTTGTAGTGAGCGCACCAGCAGCGAGAGAACCGTGAACTGCACCAGCAGCACCGCCTTCAGACTGCATTTCAACAACCTTTACCTTCTGACCAAAGATGTTCTTCTGACCATGAGCAGCCATGTTGTCAACTTCTTCAGCCATTGGAGAGGATGGTGTGATTGGGAAGATAGCAGCTACATCTGTGAACGCATAAGATACGTATGCGGCAGCTGTATTACCATCCATAGTTTTCATTTTTTTAGCCATTTAAATACCCTCCTAAATGTAACTATATTTATATAAATAAACATTGTAATTATACATCATAAGTATGATATAATAAAGCAGAAATAATTATAAAAAAGGAGAAATGATTATGGCTTTTGACGTTAATTATGATATTGAAGCCCCTGTATTCAATATTCAGACATATTGTATCCACGACGGTCCTGGAATTAGAACAACAGTATTCGTAAAGGGTTGTCCACTTCGTTGCCTGTGGTGTGCTAACCCTGAATCAAACCTTGCTAAACCACAGCTTCTTACATACTCCTCTAAGTGCACAGGATGCGGACAGTGCATTCCAGCTTGCCCTAATGGAGCTATTGAAATTGGACCTTATGGCGAAGGTGAAAGCCTTAAATATATTGCTCACACAGACAGAACAAAGTGCGTAGACTGCGGTAAGTGCGTAGCAGCTTGTCCAAACGAAGCAAGAGAAATTGCAGGCAAGAAAATGACTGTTAGAGAATGCATCGACAAGGTTAAGAGAGACAAGCTCTTCTACGATGGATCCGGCGGCGGCATGACAATGTCTGGTGGTGAAGTTCTTGCTCACCCACACTTCACTGCAAACCTTCTTGCAGCTGCACACGCTGAAGGAATTCACACTTGCATTGAATCTTCTTCCTATGCATCAAGAGATGTTATCGACGAAGTATTCCAGCACGTAGACCTCGGTCTGTTAGACGTTAAGCACATGGACAACGCCCTTCACGAAAAGTACACAGGCGTTCCAAACACATATATTCTTGAAAACATTAGACACGTTGTAAAGGATCTTGGAGTTAAGGTTATCTTAAGAGTTCCAACAATTCCTGGCTACAATGATTCTGAAGAAAACATCATCGCTACAGCTAAGTTTGCAAAAGAACTTGGTCCAGACGTAATGGTAAACCTCCTCCCTGCTCACAAGCTTGGAGAATCCAAGAACGAAAGCCTTGGTGTAGAAAACAAGTGCACAATTGTAGTTCCAACAGACGACCACATGCAGCGTCTTAAGGCTTTAGTTGAAGAAGTTGGCCAGCCATGCAAGATTGGTGGCTAAGAAAGGAAATCAATTGAACGATACAATTAAGCAGATTATTGATATTGAATGGGAAATGTTCCACACAGTAAACGGTGATGACCGCGTAAGCTGCCAGAACGAAAGACCTACATTCACTCTTATGAGAAACGCTCAGTTCTCCGCTTGGGACGATGCCACAACAGCATCTTACCTTGAAGACTTAAAGGAAGCAGTTGCTGCCGGGAGATCTCTTGTAAGAGAAAAGTATATCCGCATGATGGAATTTTCCGACCCAGTAGGATACGACAATTTCAAGAGTGTTCTGCCTGAAGATTCCGAAGAAAAGAAACAGATTGTTTCTGACATTTGGGCAATTATGCTTGCTCAGACAGAGAAGATTAGAGAAAAGTACCCTATCCTTGCTTTAGGTGGAAGACCTCTTCACACATCCGAAGAAAAGGATTGGCCTTCTGTTGAAACATATCAGAAGTCTGAACTTTTCACATATTCTGAAAAGACATTAAAGAGCCTTCTTGCTCATGCAAAAGTTCTTGAAGCTCAGGGTATCAGCCTTGCTTACAATATTCAGGAAAACTCCGTTCTCTGCCTTGGATACAAGACAATGCAGGAAGCTGAAATGGCTATGGCCGGCCAGCTTATGGCTGAAATGGGAATTACACTTGATACAGGTGATTGCCCAACATGCCACATTCCTGACGAATATTAATTAACTAATATTTTCTTAAATAAAAAAACTCCGACTTTTCAGTCGGAGTTTTTTAATGCCTTAATTACTTAAGATAGCTTTCGAAGAAATCGAGAGTCATATCGATTCTCTGTGGCCATTCTCCACCGTGTGGTGCGCCACCAACAACTTCAAACTTCTTAATGTTTGCGCCCTGCTTCATAGCAATGTCGTAAGCCTTAAGCATAAGTTCAAAACCATTTCTGTCATCTGTTCCGCCGATGTAGAGAGTTGGAGTCTTAATCTGGCTCCAATCGAAGTATTCAGCTTCTACAAATGCGCCGGATGGGGATGCTGCATTGAACATACCTGGGTGAGCAGCAACCTGGTACCATGTACCGCAACCGCCCATGGAGATACCCATGATGAAGAGGTTGTTCTTATCAATGTTGTAGTAATCTTCTACAAACTTGATGCTCTGCTGAACAGATTCACCAGAGTGAGCAATATCCTTAACTGTGCCAGGAGCATAGTTAGCTGGATTATTAACATCTACTGTAGCTGGGTCAACAATGAAGAGACCGTATGGCTGTACAATCTGACCGAAGTTGCACTGAGATGCATAGCTGTCTGCAAACATTACAACGTAGCCGTATCTTTCAGCTGCTTCCTGAAGAGCAATACCGTTAGCGCTTGTACCCATCTGGATTGCGTTTCCGCCAGCACCGTGGAGCTGAACGATCATCTTGTTAGCCTTAGCTGGGTTGTATGTGGATGGAATGTATACAACTGTTGGAACGAGTCTTTCAACCTTTGTTCCATCTGCTTCATAATCTTCGAACCAGAATACGAACTGGTGAGCGCCAGCGTATGTCTTGTATTCGTCGATCATTTCGAATGTTCTGTAAGCTCTTTCAAGAGTGTATGTGTCATCTCTTGTGATAACGCCTGTAGCATCATTGGAGATGCAGTTGAACTTGGAAAGCTTTGTAGCTGTAGACTGAGTCTTACCAAAACCAAGTGTTAAGAAGTCGATGAATGGAACATAGATAACGCCGTCTTCATTTGCATATGGAGCAGCAGCCATTGCAGCTTCGCCCTTATATGTAAGGAGAGTCTTGCTTCCAAGTGTACCCTGAGCTGTTACTGTAGCGTGGGATGCTGTGAAGTCCTTACCGCTTACCTTAACTGTGAAGTCTGGAGCATAAAGTCTATAAAGATCATCAAGTGCGATGAATGTAACGCCATTCTTTGTTTCGAGCTTGTTAATAAGTTCATAACGAGCGAAGTCGAGATATACAGCGTCTGCATTACCTTCCTTGAAGAAGATTCTTGTTGGGTTCCAAGCAAACTTTGTTCCGTTGTTTGTTGTTGTCTTAACTGCTGGAACCTTAGCTGGGTTTACAACAACCTTATCGAGGGCCTGCTGTACACCATACTTGTTAACCATAGCATTAGCCATTTCGAACATGTCGCCTCTTGTGAAGAGTCCTGCTGGAGCTTCTTCAACAAGGCCTGCAGCAACTGCTTCTGCCCATGGATCTCTGTAATCAGCAACGTCCTTGCCTACTGCTCTTAAGAGGAGTGTAGCAAATTCATTTGCTGTGATTGGGCTCTTTGCATTGAAGAATGTAGCGCTTGCGCCGTTTGCAAGACCTTTAGCCTTTGCATAACCAACAAAATCTGCAGCCCATGGAGCAACGTCTGTGAATGGGCAAGCATTCTTTGCTGCTACTGCTTCTTCTTCAGCACCGAGAAGCTTAACGAGCATTACGATAGCTTCTTCTCTTGTTGTTGTCTTTTCAAGAGCAAAGCCCTTGTCTGTTCCTGCAATAAGTCCCTTATCAGCAAGAGCTTCTGCTGCAGTCTGCTGAGCCTTAAGATCTTCAGCATTCTTTGCTGCGAGCATCTTTGCGATTTCTGGATATTCAGCGAACATTGGGAGAAGAGTGTTAATGTCTGCCCAACGAACGTCGGAGATTGGCTGAACCTTCATTGTTGTGTTAACAACGAGTTCCTGATGTGCATCAGCTGTGAACTTTTCCCAAACGATTCCTGCTGCCTTAAGTTCTGCGCAGTTTGGATTTCCGTTTGCAATGAAGTTCATGATAGCAGCTCTCCATGTCTTGCCGAATACTGGTTCAGCCTTACCGAGAACGCTTTTTAAAGAAGCTGCATGTGCTCCACGAGCACCTGTAGCATTATAGTCATAAGATACAAGGTATGCATCTCCACCGAGTGCTTCCCAAAGTTCGCAAATCATAACTGCGGAGCACTTCTGGTTAATGTCGTTCTTAAGATCCTGATAGGAAAGAACTGTGCCTCTGCCGATTGTAGCACCACGATCAACGTAGGACTGAATCATAGCAGCAGCGTTAGCATCTCCACCCTGTGCTGGGTCGAGCTTACCCCAGTTTGCTGTAACGATAGCAGTAAGAGCTGCAGCAGCATATTCTGCTTCTGTGCAATCGTCCTTAAGACCGAGTCTGGACTTGGAAAGGTCTGAATCGTATTCGCCGTCAGATGTAATAGCAATAATCTGAACGCCGTTCTTAGCAGCAGCCTTTAATGTATCAAGGTAGTTAGATTTGATAACGATTTCGTCTGCAATGTTTGTGAATGTCTTGCTCTGGGAACCTGGATAGTAAGCGCCAATGCACTTAGAAGCAAGGTAAGCCTGAGCATCATTAAGATCCTGAGCTGTGAGTGCGAGAGCTTCATCGATTGTCATCTTTCCGCCTTCGCCCTTGAAGAAGTTAATGAGTTCCTGTGTCTGGTTCTTAGCTTCCTGCATTGTACCTACGGAAATAGCATCCATAGCAACGCCGGAGCTCATGAGAATCTTGTTGAAGTACTGAGAAGCACCTTCAATAATAGCTGGTGTGCAAGCTGTTACAGCACCACCGGAAGCACCTTCAAGTGTGATGTTGTTAGGGTCACCACCGAATGCAGCGATGTTTTCCTTAACCCACTTAAGACCTTCTACAAGGTCTGTTCTTGCAAGGTTGTTGGAGTACTGATACTTGCTAGCAACTGCGCTGTAACCTTCAAACTGAGCAAGGTTAATGCATCCGAAGTAGGATGTACGCATGTTGAGGTTTACGATTACCATGTCTGGATATTCAGCAAGAACTTCAGCGAAGTTAGCACCATTGGAGTTGGAGCTTGTACCGCCACCGTAGTTAACCTGAACAAGAACTGGCTTTCCGCTAGCCTTACCTGTTGCGTTTGCATAAACGTCAAGTGTTACATAATCTTCTGTTGTTTCAACGCCTGCAGCAACTCTTGGCTGGCAGAATACAACAGTGCTGTCTCCTGTGCAATCAATTGTTGCACTGGACTTTGGTGCTGGGACTGCTTTTTCCCAACGCTTTGTTGTAGCGTAAGCAATACTTCTCCAGCTAAGATAGCCGTCAGTATTCTTACCCTGGTAAGTTCCTGTAGTAGCCTTTGCTACTGTAGGATCTGCTGGTGCAGGAGCAATTAAAATAGTGTCCTGCGCGTTTGCATCTGCAAATGCTGGAACAACTGTTCCAAATACCACCATAATGGTAGCAAGCAGAAGAGCTAAACGTCTCTTGAGTTTCATGAGAACTCTCCTTTTCATAATAATAAATACTAGAAATACGTTACCCACTGATAATTATAAGTTTAACAAAGTTCATATTCAAAACAAAAAAGTAAAAACTCGGGGATAAAGCCCGAGTTTTAGTTAAACTAAACAATTCATTGTTTAAACTGCACAAATATTATATGCGATTTTACGAAGCGGTTTTACCTGTATAGAGCTGATAATATCTACCCTTCTGAGCGATAAGTTCATTGTGGTCGCCGCGTTCTATGATTCTACCGTTTTCAAGAACCATAATTGCGTTAGAGTTCTGAATTGTAGAAAGTCTATGAGCAATAACAAATACTGTTCTGCCCTGCATAAGTCTATCCATACCTTCCTGAATAAGAGTTTCAGTTCTTGTATCAACAGAGCTTGTAGCTTCGTCTAAGATCATTGCTGGTGGGTCTGCAACAGCACATCTTGCAATAGCAAGCAACTGGCACTGTCCCTGAGACAGCTGGCTATCTGTACCAGAAATAACTGTGTTATATCCATCAGGAAGCTTTGTAATGAAGCTGTCTGCATTAGCAAGTTTAGCAGCTGCAATTACTTCTTCATCAGTAGCATCGAGTCGGCCATATCTGATGTTGTCCATAATTGTACCTGTAAACAGATGTGTATCCTGAAGTACCATACCAAGAGACTTTCTAAGGTCGGACTTCTTAATCTTGTTAATATTAATACCGTCGAATCTTACCTTTCCGTCTTCAATATCATAGAAGCGGTTAAGAAGATTTGTAATAGTTGTCTTACCTGCACCTGTAGAACCTACAAATGCAATCTTCTGACCCGGTTTTGCGTAAAGGCTGATGTCGTGAAGAACAGTCTTACCTTCAACATATCCGAAGTCTACCATATCAAGAGTTACTTCGCCTCTTAATCTGTCGAATGTAATGCTACCATCCTTGTGTGGATGCTTCCAAGCCCAAATGCCAGTTCTTTCTGTTGTTTCAGAAAGGCTACCATCTTCATTTTCTTTTGCATTAACAAGAGTTACATATCCATCATCAGATTCTGGCTTTTCGTCGAGAACGTCGAATACACGCTTAGCTCCGGCAAGAGCCATAACTACAGCATTAATCTGCTGAGAAATCATAGAGATTGGGCGGTTAAAACTCTGAGCTAAGGCAAGGAAAGATGCAAGATTACCAATGGTAAGCACTACACCGCCGCTCTTAAAGCAAATAAGGCCGCCAACCATAGCAAGTACTGCGTACTGGAAGTTACCAAGCTGCATAAGCATAGGCATCATTGTGTTTGCAATAGCATTTGCCTTTGTTGTCTTGTCGCAAAGATCTTCATTCTTTACATCGAATACTTCTTTGTTTTCGTCTTCGTGGCAGAATACCTTAACAACCTTCTGGCCATTAATCATTTCTTCAATGTAAGCATTTACATTACCAAGAGTCTTCTGGCGCATTCTAAAGTAAGATGCAGACTTGCTACCAAGAGTAATAGTAATTACATACATTAAAACTACGAATACACAAACTACTCCTGTAAGTGGAATAGAAAGTCTTATCATGCTGACAAATATTGAGACTACTGTGATGATAGTAGAGAATACCTGAGGTACGCTCTGAGAAAGCATCTGTCTAATATTATCAATATCGTTAGTGTAACGGCTCATTAAATCGCCGTACTGATTTACATCGTAGAACTTGATTGGTAATGTCTGCATGTGCGCAAACATATCGTCTCTAATAGTTTTTAAAATACCATTGGAAACTGTGCACATTACCAGGTTGTAGCAAAGGGTTGAAGCAATACCAACAAGGTATACGCAAACCATCTTAAGAATTGCTCCAACAAGACCAGAAAATTCTGGAGTTGCCATTTCAAGAAGTGGCTTTACGTAATCATCGATAATTTCGCCAAGGAAAAGAGATGACCTTACATTTACAAGAGCCGTAACAACGATAAGCATCATTGCGAAGATACAGCGTACAAGGTTTGCACCTTTGTAGTAGCGGAACAGGCTCTGGAACGCTTTGTGGAAATGCGCATTCGTGAAGGCGCA
>JAKSSI010000089.1 GCA_024403175.1 Clostridia bacterium | reverse complement strand
CAGCGTGCAGGTAATCCATGACAGCCTTAAATGTGTTTTCGTCGCCATCAATACCGAGTATACAACTACCGAAAGTCTGTCCACCGATGTTTGTAGTCTGAGCAGCAATGATGCTAGCAGCGATACCTTTTTCTAAGGCAAGACTTGTAATAACAGGTTTATCTGTTGTTTCTTCACCGTTAAATACTAATCTGATGAAGTAATCATGTCCTTCATAAGTTGCAACAGTTTCCTTTTCGGAATTTGGATAAACAAGACGTTTTGCTGCAGCAGATTGTGGGTTGCTGAAAATTTCAGAAACATCACCTGTTTCAGCTACAACGCCGTGGTCTAAAATTGCAACGTGCTTACAAGTACTTTCAACTACGCTCATAGAGTGAGTGATAATTACTACAGTAACTCCAAGTCTGGCATTAATATCTCTAATAAGTGCCAATATTTCGTTTGTAGTTTTAGGATCCAGTGCAGATGTAGCTTCGTCGCAAAGAAGAACTTTTGGATTTGTAGCCAAAGCTCTTGCAATAGCAACTCTTTGCTGCTGACCACCGGAAAGCTGTGCTGGATAAGCCTTTGCCTTGTCCTTTAAACCTACAAGCTCTAAAAGTTCGTAAGCTTTCTTTTCAGCATCGGCCTTTTTTACGCCTTCAAGCTCTAATGGGAAACATACATTTGCCAGGTTTGTTCTCTGCATTAAGAGGTTGAAGCCCTGGAAAATCATTGTAATGTCTCGTCTCTTTTCTCTAAGAGCAGCATCGGAAAGACTCATCATGTCTACTCCGTCTACTATTACCTTGCCCTCTGTTGGGCGTTCAAGAAGGTTTATACAGCGAACCAGTGTAGATTTACCTGCACCACTCATGCCGATAACGCCAAATATGTCGCCATCCGCAATGGACAGCGACACATTGTTAAGAGCATCTACTTCGCCTTCTGAAGTTGTGAATTTTTTCGATAGATTTACTAATTCGATCATATTACTTTAAAGCATCAAGTGTCTTCTGCTTTCCGCCGAAGAGACCCATTGGTTCGCAGTGAATGTAAGAAATTGTTACGAGGTGTGTCTTCTGTTCAGCGTTGAAGTCGTTAAGATATGGTTCGTGCTGGAAGTAGTTAGCATCAATTTCTCCGGATTCAACTACGAGGTTTGGCTGAACGTAGTCTGTGTATTCAACAACCTTAAGTGTAATTCCCTTTGCTGCAAGAATGTCCTTAACAACATTTGTGAGAATGGATGCATGTGGTTCTGGTGTAGCTGCAACTGTTACAGTATTGCCAGAAAGTGCTGCATAATCTACGGACTTGTCATAACCATCTGTTGGGTTGTCAACTGTTGTAACAACGGATCCATCTGGATATGTCTTCTTGATGTAGTCCTGAACCTGCTTGGATTCAAGAGCAGCCTTAAGAGCAACGATGATAGGTGTCTTTTCATTGCCCTGCTTTACTACGAGAATGTTTGCATATGGGGATGCAGAACCTTCGATGCCAAGAGCATCAGCTGGCTTAAGACCTGCAGGAATAGCATAGTTTCCGTTGATTACTGCATAGTCTACGTCCTTAAGAACGTTTGGAAGCTGAGCAGCTTCTACTTCGTTGAACTTAATGTTCTTTGGGTTCTTTGTAATGTCTTTTACTGTAGCTGTAATGCCTGCCTTATCGTCTACTTCGATGTAGCCGAGAGCTTCGAGAAGAAGCAGTGCACGAGCTTCATTGGATGTGTCGTTTGGAACTGCGATTGTAACGCTTGTTTCCTTCTTTCCGCATGCTACGAAGCTTAAAACAAGTACAAGTGCAAGTACAAGTGATAATGCTTTTTTCATGGTTTTAATCCTCCTGGAATTTATATTATTTTATTTTTATATATGAAAATAGATTTTTCTATTATATCACAACAAAATATGTGTGTCAGTAACAATGTCTAATTATATAATTAGGCAGGCGTCGCCATAAGAGAAAAACATATATCTTTCCTTTACAGCCTCTTCATAAGCCTTCATGATTTCTTTTCTATCGTAGAGAGCAGAGATAAGCATAAGAAGTGTTGACTGAGGCAGATGGAAGTTTGTAGTAAGGCAATCAACCATCTTAAATTTGTAACCCGGATAGATGAAAATGCCTGTGCTTCCGCTGCCACTTTTAAGCACACTGTTTTCGTCTGTGGCACTTTCTAAAGTTCTGCAAGCAGTGGTTCCAACGGAGATAATTCTACTGCCTCTAGCCTTTGCCTTGTTTATAATCTCGGCATTTTCAGGGCTTACAGAGTATTCCTCAAAGTGCATATGATGATCTTCAACTTTATCTACAGAAACCGGTCTAAACGTTCCAATTCCAACGTGCAGAGTAACATAAGCAATGTCTACACCTTTGGCTTTTGCGGCATCGATAAGTTCTTTTGTCCAGTGGAGTCCGGCAGTTGGGCAAGCAACAGATCCTTCGTACTTTGCATACACGTTTTGGTATCTATCTTTGTCGCCAGCTTCAGCCTTACGAGTGATATATGGAGGCAGAGGCATAGCGCCCAGCTCTTCTAAAATTTCCATAAACACGCCGTCGTACATGAATTTAACAATTCGTGTACCCTCTTCTCCCATACGAAGAATTTCAGCTCTAAGTTTGCCATTGCCAAAGCTTACAATGTGGCCAGGCTTAAGTCTTTTTCCAGGCTTAACAAGAGTTTCCCATTCATCGCCATCAAGCCTTTTTGAAAGCAGAAATTCCACCTGCGCGCCGGTTTCTTCCTTTTCACCGAAAAGTCTAGCTGGAATAACCTTGGAATCGTTGAAAACCAAACAGTCTCCAGGAACAAGATAATCCAAAATATCTGAGAAAACCTTGTGTTCTATGCTTTTATCTTTTCTATTCATTACCATCAGCCTGCAGCCGTCTCTCTTTGCAGAAGGAGCCTGAGCTATAAGCTCTACAGGTAATTCATAATTAAAATCGCTAACGTTCATCTATGTGTCCTTTTTTATAATTTAATAACTTGTCTAGTATACCACGAAGCATGCATTTTCTTTAGTATTTTTTAGAAATACTTCTGGTTATAGTAGCGTTTTAGAGCCTTTATAAAGTTATAATTTTCCTTATGGTTTACATAATTATAAACACTTCCCATAACGCCGTCTTTATCAATCATATAAAATCTTGTCCAGCACTGGAATTTTGTTCTAACATATTCAAGAAGTCTCCACTCCTCGGTAAGCTGAATTCTTCCAAGCTTTTAGATATCAAGCCCCATAAAGTTAACTGTTTCATCTTTCTTTGTACCCTGCTCAGCATCCAAATAAGCCGCATCGTTCGCCCAAATAAGATAATCCGTTGAAAGCATTACTTCTTTTTCTTCGTCTGTCCATCTGTTAATAGTGGAATTAATTAAGCCTAACTCCATATACAAATTCGAATCGTTTGAAATTGGAATATTCGGTTTGTGGTCGCCAAAGAAAATAATGATAGTTGGTTCTTCGCTTTCTCTAAAGTAGTCTGTCAGCTGGCCAAGCATCTTTGAAGCATTTGCGACCCCTTGAGTAAGCGGATTTATAGAGGCTATTGCCTCCTCATTTAATTCAACATCCGTTGTGAACTCATAATCATATTCGTAATATTTGTCTGCACCAAACGGAGTGTGATTAGCCATTGTTGCTGCAAAACAGAAAACAGGATCATCGGTGTTTTCGCAGACCTTTATTACAGAGTCTGCAATAAGCATATCGGAATAATACTCTTTTTCAAGATAATCCACCGACAGCTGATAGTAATATTCAGACTTAGTTAAGTTAAATTCTGGATAAAGAAGTTCATTTAAATCTCCAGAAAAATAAATATTATTAAAGCCTACGGTTGGAAGAAAACGAGATCTGTTGTAAATTTGGTCGTTAAAGGAATGGATATAAACCGTTTCGTAGCCATCGTTTTTATAGAGCTTAGGTACGCTATCATTTAAAGCAAGCGTGTTTAAATCCATTTCGCTTAAATGCAAATCCTTACCAAGATAACTTGTATTCATACCTGTAAGGATTTCCATTTCAATGTCGCATGTGCCGTAACCAAGAGTTCTTGTATAGAACTTTCCGTAAATAGATTCTTTCTGCAAATCGTGGAATTCTTTAACTGGGTCGGAAGCATAATTGACGCCAGCAAGCTTTGTAACATCGAAGAATGATTCAGAAAGAATCATAATTACGTTTGGCTTCTTTTCATAAGGAACAACTGTCTCATCGGAAATATTTGCAAGCAGTTCTGCTGTATCAATTTCTTCTTCAAACAATCCAAGCTTAGGCATCGCCTCAACCCAAAGATTCAGCATAGATCCATAAGCCGGAGTAAACGGCTGAACAATTACAAATACAAGAATAAAAGCAACTGCAGAAATCAGCTTAGCCTTAATGCTTTTCTTGCTAAAACCAAGCTTCTTATCTGCAAAGTAAAACAGCACACAGGAAGCAATTGCACAAATAGCAATTAGCCCTACCATAGGTGTAAAACTGATTGAATCTTTGTTAAGCTTTGCAATGTTTAGTGACTGACCGATAAGATAAAAATCAGCAAACGAGAATGGAACACCGGCTATTCTAAGCTTATAAAAACCGATAATTCCAATAATAGCTGTCGGAATAAAAGTAACAATTAAACCAATAAAAAATTTGCCAAAGATAATTCCAAGTACAATGGATAAGCAGCTTAGTACTATTCCAAAGAACACAATATCAGAGGCTTCGCTATATTCAGCAATACCGCACACAAAAGAAAGTAGCATAGATAATGTAGTAATCAATGCTACTTTCAAAGCTAATGCTTTGTAATTAAGTTTTAAATATTCTTTTAATTTATTCAAGGTCTTTTGAATTCACAAGGAACGCCCACCTGGCATTTGCCGCAGCCGTATCTAGCAATCTTATTAGGTCCATGTGGTGGCAATTTGCCGCCATTTACGTATGGGGCACAAATCATATGATTCTTTCCTAAAGCTACGCCTTTTTCTGGGTCGATAGCATTTACAGGGCAACGCTTAGCACAAGCGCCGCACATAGTGCAGTATTCAAACGGTGAAGAATATGGGCGCTTTGTAACAGGAAGTTTTGCAGTAGTAATAACACTGCCAAATCTGCCAGCCATCCCCTTTTCTGTAATGAGTCCTTTAGACAAACCGAATGTGCCAAGACCTGCTGCATAAGCAGTGTGTCTTTCAGACCAGTTTGAAACAATAGGAGCAAGCATTGTAAATCTTGGATCAATTGCAGGAGTTACAGACTCATATCCTTCTTCGGCTAAAAGCTGCTGAATGTATTTACAAACTTCTTCTAAAAAACTCTGCCCTTCAATTCTTGCATGAAGCCAAGCTGCACTGGCAAGCTGATTTAACCCCTCTTCATAAGGCTCATCTTTTAAAGAGACATTAGATTTTCTAATTTCTTCAGTAAATGGCAAGAAAAAGCTAATAACAGACTGAGCGCCTTCAAGCCACTGCTGCGGAGACCAGTAATTTGGATTAATTACATTTGGCTTTCTAAACTCTGTTGTAAAAATTGGGTCGTTAGCATCTGCAACCGCAACAAGCGGAGCCTCATACATCGGCATACCCGCAAGCTCAGGATAAATTGCATTCTCAGCACTGATTAAGTTATCTTCGCGAGTCATTACAAACTGCGCCAATTTTTCAGTCAACTTTTCCATTTAAATACCACCTCGCGAACATTATAGCGTACAGACAATAGCAAGTAAAACAAAAATCAGAGGATATTTAACCTCTGATTTTACGCTTTTTATAAGTTTTACTGAATTTAAGTCGTTTTTCGTGCTTTTGTCGTAAAATTCAAAAATTCAGATCAATTTTTATTGAAAATAGTATTCAAAAAATCTCTTTTACTGCAAATGATATTACTTTTGTTATTTACATCAGTTGCAATATATATTTGTGCCGGTGGTTCATTACAATTAATATTATGGGGTGCATGCGGATTTATCCCAATATTATTGTTAAAAGGTTTAAGAGGATATCAATCTTCAAGAATAACCACATGGTTGCATCCTGAAGCTGATCCTTTAGGTGCAGGATATAACGTTATTCAATCATTGGTT
>JAKSSI010000088.1 GCA_024403175.1 Clostridia bacterium | reverse complement strand
TTGTTTGGCTAGAAGATAATGGTAGCTAACAGAATTGGAGCTTCTACAAAGCATCCCTTGCCTGTTACTTTCTTTCTTAAAATTGCAGCAGCAAGTGCATAAGCTGCAAGAATAGCCGAACCAGAATCGCCTACGTTAATACCGCAAAGCATTGGATCAAAGTCTTCCATTCCGGAAAGGAAAGTTCCTCCACCAGAGCAGCATGCTACAGGGTCGTAAGTGATACACTTTTCATAACGTGTATTCTTAGCAAAGCCCTTAATTGAAAGATAAACAATTTCAGGATTTACTTTTTTAACTTCTTCATAAGAGAAGCCCATTCTATCCCATGCACCAGGTGCAAAGTTTTCAATAAATACATCGGCCTTCTTAAGAAGATCCCACATTACTTCCTTACCCTTTTCTTCTTTTGTGTTAAGAGTAATGCACTGCTTGTTATTAGATCTTACGAGATAGCCGATAAATCTCTTATCTGGATTTGTTGGACGTTCAATGTGAATTACATTTGCGCCAAGATAAGCAAATACCTGACCGCATACAGGGCCGGATTCTGCAAGTGTTGCCTCAACAATAGTAAGGCCTTCATAAAGTTTTACTAAATCTCTCATCTTAGCCTCCTATTAAATATCAAGTTCTTTAAATACTTCTTCGTTAGCTGTACCAGGACGGCCAGGAGCCTTTACTGGAACAGGTTCTACAGAATGGAAAATGCTTGCGCATCCTGGAAGAGTCATTGCACCGAGCTTTTCATCTTCTACAGTATGCATAAAGCCAATGTTTTTAAGGTCTTCGGAGTTTATCATATCTCTTGTAGTAAATACTGCAGAGCAAACTAATCTCTTCTTACCAAGAAGATTTTCCATTAAATCAAGCTTGTTATGCTGAAGCGCAAAATCCTGAATTATATCAAGAAGTTCCTGCTTGTTGTCTAATCTATGATCGAAGGAATCAAAGCGTGGGTCTTCATAAAGTTCTGGCATACCCATAGCTTCGAATAAAGTCTTTACCATTTCATCGCCGAAGCAACCAATCATAGCCCAGTCTTCCGGACCGTCACCCTTTGTCTTAAATAAGCTCATAGGAACCATATCTGGAAGTGTTGGGAAGTTGTTACCAACTCTTGTTACAATGCCGTTGATCGCAAACTTTTCATATGCAGATCTTCCGTGTGCAACAAGTGCATCCTGCATACTTGCTTCAATGTAATCTCCCTTACCTGTATCTTCTCTGTGATATAAAGCTGCAAGAATAGCTGTAGCAGCATAACCGCAAGTAGAAAGGTCGGAAAGCTGTGGACCCGGTTCAACAGGAATTCCTCCAACATAACCAGTCATATATGTTGCACCACCAAGTGCATCAATTGTTGTTGGATTCCAAGCTGCATTAGCCCAAGGAGAATCTTTGCTTACTGGCTTAATAGAACAGTAAACAAGCTTTGGATTTGCTTCCTTAACCTGTTCCCATCCGCAACCCAAACTTTCCATGAATCCGAAAGGTCTGTTTTCAACAATAACATCAGCCTTAGAAATCATCTTGAAAAGAAGCTTCTTTCCTTCTTCTGTGTCATAGTCTACTGTTACGCATCTTTTGTTAAGATTATCAGCTACGAAATAGTACTGATCTGACTCTTTCATATCCTTTGCGCTTGGGTGATCAACACGAATAACATTCATGCCTAAAAGGCCCAGGTACTCAGAACAAATTGGACCGGCTTCTTTTGTGGTAAAGTCTATTACCAGATAGCCATCAAGACCCATTTTATCCATAATGTCTCTCCTTCTAAATCTATACAAAAATATTTACTACACCAATTACTGCGCCAAGAAGTGCACCAAGCCAAACTATCATTCTAAGTTCTCTTGATACTATGGCAAGAGCCAGAGTTTCAACTTCGCCTGCGCCCATTTCGTTCATCTTGGAAGTAATCTGAGTAACAATATCAACGCTCTCAACTATAGGGCGAACATGATCTGCTATGAATCCAAGATAAACTGCTTTTATAGTACGTTTAAGTTCATAGTCGGAAGATACTAAATCTTTTGAAATTCTTCCTATAGTTTGAGTCTTCATTCCTTCGAGTTCAGACTTAAGACCAATAGAAATCATCTTTGCAAGTTTTGGATCTTCGCCGAATACTCCTTTAACTTTTGCAAGTATTGCCTGCTCTATGGCATCAGCTGTGCGCATTGATACCACGCCGGATAAATCACCAACACACTTATCGCTTCTTAACTCTTTAACAATTTCATTTGCAACCCTATTTGCAAACTCATCTGATTTGAATACAAGTTCGAGGTCGTCCCAGTTAAAGAATTTGTCGAATACCGCTTTGCCAAGTGCTTCTGCAAACTGAGCCTTTCTTCTTGGAATAATACCAGGAGTGAAAGGTACTCTCTTGCCAAAAATGTATTTTGGTTCGAGAGGTCTAAAGAGCATTTTTATAGCAATGTAATTTGTTGTATAACCGATTACTGCACCAATTACTGGGCCGGTTATGTAATGAAGAATTCCCATTAGAGTTTTCTTACCTTTGCTTTTATTCTTTGCATTGCATTGTCAATTTGTTTTGGAGTTTTGCCAAGTTCTTCGGCAATCTCCCTATAAGATTTTCCATCGAGCAATTTTAGTAAAACGGTGTGCTCGAGTTTTCCGAAAGTCTTATTCTTGTTTTCCTTAAGTTCTTTCCAGAAGTCTTCGAAAATAAGTGCATCTTCAGGAGAAGAAGACTTACCAGCAAAAAGAGTTCTAGGAATCTCAACGGAAGTATTTAAAGGCGAATACTTTTTCCTGTTTGCATTTATCACTGCATTTATAATTTCGTTTTGAACTACAGTGCTTGCATATGCTTTAAAGCTTTTGCCTTTTGTTTCATCAAAACTGTTATACGCCTTAACAAGTCCTATCATACCTTCCTGAATTAAATCTTCTCGGTCTGCGCCTAAGATGAAATAGAGCCCGGCCTTTGAACGCACAAGCTCTTTGTATTCAGGGTCTTCTAAGATTTGTTCTATGGTTTTATCCATTATCCCTCTGACGTGCAGCTTCATACAAAACGATGGCTGCGGCATTTGATGCATTAAGTGAGTTTACCTTTCCCTTCATAGGAATGGAAACTACAAAGTCGGAATGTTCTTTTACATTTCTTGAAACGCCTGCACCTTCTCCACCAATTACAATTGCAAGTGGACCAGATAAAGATGCGCTTGAATAGTTTTCGCCATCCATATCAACAGATGCTATCCAAAGTCCGCGCTTCTTTAAAAGTTCAAGAGTCTGAGAAAGGTTTCCTGTTTTAGCAACAGGTACATATTCAATTGCACCGGCACTTGCCTTTGCAACTGTTTCTGTAAGGCTTACGCTTCTTCTTGATGGAATGATTACACCATGTGCTCCAGCACCATCACAGGAACGAAGAATTGCACCAAGGTTATGTGGATCTTCAAGTCCATCTAATACTACGATTAATGGATCTTCGCCCTTCTTCTTTGCACAATCAATAATGTAATCAATATCGACATATTCGTGAGCTGCAACATAAGCTGCAAGACCCTGGTGTGGTCTTCCTGGAGCAAGCTTGTCTAAAACGATTTTATCAACATACTGAATCTGAATACCGTTTTCTCTTGCAAGACTGCCAATAGCTTTTCCGCTGCCCTGAATATCCTTTTGCATTAAAATCTTATCAATTGGTCTGCCAGCTTTAATGGCTTCATTGATAGGATTTCTTCCAATGAGAAGATTTGGATTATCTACTGCTTCTCTTGGAGCTCTTCTTTCTTCTTTGAATTCTCTTCTGAATTCTTCTCTAGGCTTTCTTTCGGATTTCGCAAAATCTCTTCTGCCCTGCTTTTCTTCGCGGGCACCTCTGCCTCTTGTTTCGGCTCTTTCGCGTCTAATTTCTTTACCGGACATTCTGCCGCTAGATTTAGGCTTAGAGCCGCCTCTTTTACGCTCTATCTGCATTGTTTAATAAATCCCTAAGATAACCTTTCTTAATTTTTGATGATTTGGACACCGTCTTTTGTGTCTTTGAGAGTGATTCCTTTTGCTGCAAGCTCGTCTCTAATTGCGTCTGCTCTTGCGAAATCTTTTGCTTTTCTTGCTGCTTGTCGTTCATCTACTAATTTCTGAATTTCAGGATCAATGCCTGCTTCTTTTTCCTGTCTAAGTAATCCAAGTACTGCTGTAAGTTCATCTAAAAGCTTAAGTGCTACTGCAGCTTCTGCCTTGTTCATGCCAGCTGCTGCATCCTTGTTAATATCGGATACTAATTCGAAGATTGCTGTAATTGCATCTGCTGTGTTGAGGTCGTCATCCATAGCAGCAACAAACTTATCTCTGTGAACATTGTACTTGTCCGGATTTGCTACTGTACCTTCTGCGCCGTTTTCTGCAATGTGCTTTAAGTTTTCCTTGCAGTTTCTCATTCTTTCGAGAGAGTTCTTTGCAGCTTCCATAAGATCTCTTGCAAAGTTAATTGGTCCTCTGTACTGAGCTGAGAGAAGGAAGTATCTTAATACTTCGCCTTCGTATTCCTTAAGAATATCTCTAACAAGGAAGAAGTTATTTGCAGACTTGCTCATCTTTTCTCCATCGATATTGATGAAGCCGTTGTGCATCCAGTAGTTGGAGAAAGTCTTTCCTGTTAAACCTTCTGTCTGAGCAATTTCGTTTTCATGATGTGGGAACTGAAGATCTTCGCCACCGCAGTGGAGGTCGATAGTTTCTCCAAGGTACTTAAGGTTCATAGCAGAGCATTCAATATGCCAACCTGGTCTGCCCATACCCCATGGAGATTCCCACGCAATTTCAGATTCTTCTTTTCTTGCCTTCCAAAGAGCAAAGTCCATTGGGTCTTCTTTGATATCGCCAACTTCAATTCTTGCACCAGCCTGAAGATCGTCTATGTTCTTTCCGGAAAGCTTTCCGTAGCCAGGGAACTTTCTTGTTCTGTAGTAAACGTCGCCGTTTGCTTCATATGCCATTCCCTTATCTACAAGGCCTTTTACGAAAGCAATGATTTCAGGCATTGTTTCTGTTACTCTTGGATGTACATCTGCTGGAGTAATATTAAGTGCCTTTACATCTTCAAAGTATGCCTTAATGTATTTATCGCCAACTTCGAACGCTGTGATTCCTTCTTCCTTTGCACGCTTAATGATTTTGTCATCTACATCTGTAAAGTTCTGAACAAACTTAACATTAAGACCCTTGTACTGAAGGTACTTTCTCATTGTATCGAATACAACGAAAGGACGTGCATTTCCGATATGAATGTAGTTATATACTGTAGGGCCGCAAACATACATCTTGAATACGCTTGGATCCTGCGGTATTAATTCTTCTTTCTTTCTTGTAAGTGTATTATAGACTTTCATTGTTTAGCCTCTTCTTTCAGCGTTAACAAGTTCGATAGCCTTTGCAATTGCATCTGCAGCTGCAAGCTCTTCTGTGTCTCCGCCTCTTCTTAACTTATATTCAACAACGCCTTCTTGTGCCTTCTTACCAACATTGATTCTAATTGGGAATCCGAGAAGGTCGGCATCCTTAAACTTAACACCAGGTCTTTCGTTTCTGTCGTCTACTACAACTTCAACTCCAGCAGCTTCAAGCTTTGCTTCGATTTCTGCAGCAAGCTTTTCCTGAGCTTCGTCACCCGGCTTAATAAGTTCTACAACAACATGATATGGAGCAATGCTCATTGGCCAGATGATACCGTTTTCATCGTGGTTCTGTTCTACAACAGCTGCGATTGTTCTTGTAACACCAATACCATAGCAACCCATTACTACTGGATGGCTCTGCTGAGCTTCATCGAGGAATGTAAGGCCCATTGGCTTGGAGTACTTTGTACCGAGCTTGAATACCTGACCAACTTCAATACCTCTTGCACTCTTAACCTTAGCTCCGCAGCATGGACATTCGTCGCCAGCCTGAAGAAGCTTAAGATCACATACGATGTCAGCCTTGTAATCTCTACCGTAGTTTACGTTAATGTAGTGGTGATCTGCTTCGCATGCACCTGCGCACATGTTCTTTGCACCAACAAGTTCTGTATCAACAACGATTGTGCAATCGTGAAGACCAATAGGACCAGTA
>JAKSSI010000087.1 GCA_024403175.1 Clostridia bacterium | reverse complement strand
CGAGAAAAGGTAAGAGACCGAGTTATTCAGATAGATTCTGAAAGAACAATGCTTCTTACTGAAAGCTATAAACAGAATGAATACGTTGTTCCAATTATCAAAAGAGCAATGGGCACACTTCATATGTGTGAAGGTGTTACATGCCCAGTAGAAGATTTTGAACTTATTGTCGGTTCTGCTGGCAAGAAGTTCTGCGGAACAGGTATTAACTCTGACTGGAAGGGCATTGGCTGGGCTCCAAGAGAAGTAGATATGGGACATTGGACACTTAAAGAAGATGGCCTTTATCACACACCTAAAGACGCTCCTGTTCAGCTGACAATGGATCCAGTTGATTATGAAAATTTCAAAAGTGTAGAAGATTACTGGAAGACGAGAAGAATTACTCAAACTTGCAATGCTTGGCAACCAGATGGTTACAAAGAATTTGCAGCATTAGAAGCCAGCAGTATGGGCCCAGGAATGCCTATTATGGGTGTTCCTGTTGGACATCTTGTTCCTGGTCATAAAAAGATTGTTGATGGCGGTTATGCCCCAATTAGAAAGCTTGCACAGGATTGGCTCGACGCTCATGAAGGCGATTTAATGGGTCCTGATCTTGATAAGTATCTTTTCTACAAGTCCTCTGTATATGCTTGTGATGCAGGTTCAGTTCTTTGTAAGAGATATGCTCAAACTTGTAAGGAAAAGGCTGAAAACGAAAAGAATGAAACAAGAAAAGCAGAGCTTCTTAAGATGGCTGATGGACTCGAATGGATTTCTGAAAACGGCGCAAGAAACTTCTGGGAAGCTTGTCAGGCAACAATTATGTATCAGGTTCTTCTCATCATTGATGCTGGATATCCAGCGCTTGCTATGGGTAGATTCGACCAATACACATGGCCTTACTTAAAGAAAGATTTAGACGAAGGAAAGCTTACTTTAGATGAAGCTCAGGAAATAGTAGATGCATTCCTTCTTAAGCTTAACTGCTTCTATAAGGGCGGCCCTGGTGCAGTAGCATCTCTTGTAGGTATTGGTAATACATATCAGCATACAACAATCGGTGGCGTAGATCCTATTACAGGAAAAGATGCTACAAATCCCGTTACATATATGGTTCTTGAATCTCTTTCAAGACTCCAACTTCACGACCCAACAGTCAGCGTTCGTATTAATAACAATACCCCAGACGAACTTTGGGATTGCGCTATTGAAACGGCAAAGACCGTTGGCGGACTTCCACTCTTCCAGAATGATGAAGTTATCATTCCTGGACTTCAGCGAGAACTTGGTTTCACACTTGAAGATGCAAGAGATTACGGAATCATTGGCTGCCAGGGAATCGTGGGTTGCGGAAACGAGTATCCAGCTCCAAACGGAGTTCAGGGTGGTACAGCTACAGTTCATTATGGGGTTGCGCTCACAATGGCTTTAAACAACGGAATCAACCCAATGAACGGTAAGCAGAGTAAGTGTCAGCCTGGATACCTTTACGAAAAGGAATCCTTCGAAGATGTTAAGCAGTCTGTTTATGAAATGTGCAAGTTCTTAAATAAGTGGCTTGTATCAATGAATAATTTCCAGGAATATTTGACTGTTTATCATGCTCCACATGCAGCTCTTTCCATTTCAATTGAAGGTTGTATGGAAAACGGAAAAGACTGTGCTGCAGGCGGTGCTAAGTACAATTCACTCGGTGGCACTGCTACAGGCCTTGCAACACTTGCAGACAGCCTTACAACAATTAAGTACATGGTTTACGACAAGAAGATCTGTACTGCAAAAGAACTTTATGATGCATACATGGCTAACTGGGAAGGTTATGAAGCTCTTAGAACAAGAATTCTAAAAGAAGTTCCACATTACGGGAATAACGACCCATACGCAGATGAACAGATGAAGTGGGTTTGCGATATGTACTACGACATTTGCGGACAGTGCTACAGCAATCGAGCAACAAAGTATAAGTCCGGATTGTATGGTGCATCTGACCATGTAGTTCAGGGATATCACACATTTGCTACTCCAGATGGTAGACATACAGGAGAACCTTTAGCTGACGCTACATCTCCAGCACAGTCTAGAGATAAGAATGGTCCTACATCAGTTTTCCTTTCTGCATGTTGCTTCGACCACAGCAAGTTTATGGATGGATTGGCTCTGAATTTGAGATTCTCTTCATCATCATTTAAGTCCCAGTCAGATTCAGATAAACTTCGTGATTTAACAAAGGCTTACTTTAAGAACAAGGGTATGGAAGTTCAATACAACATTGCTTCTACAAAAGAACTTAAAGAGGCTCAGGCAGATCCAGTTAAGCATAAGGATTTAGTTGTACGAATTGCAGGCTACTCTGCATACTTCGTAGAACTGAACGAAGATTGTCAGAACGACATTATTTCACGTAGTGAAAATACAGTTTAGGCACAAACCTTAAGATGAGAGGGTTAAAGCATATATTTTATTAGTAATTATTTAGGAGGTTTTTTATGGCAAGTAATACTATCGTACTTCTTTGCGTATTAGCACTTGCGCTGAGCATTATCCTTGCGTTTAAGTTTAAGCTTAACCTTGGTGTGCTTTCATTCTTCTTTGCATTCCTTATTGGATATGTAATTTGCGGTATGAGCATCAATAAGATCCTCGGCTTCTGGCCTTACAAGGTTCTCTTTACATTGATGTCAATTCCAATGTTCTTTGGTTATGCTGCACAGAACGGAACAGTAGGTATCATTTCTGATCACCTCATTTATAGATTCCGTAAGGCATCTTGGGCTTCCCCAATTGCTCTTTTCCTTGTAGCTCTTGTAATTTCTACACTTGGTGCAGGAAACTATGCAACAGTTACTTTCATCGGACCTGTTGCTTTCACAATTTGCGCAGCTGCTGAAATTAATCCACTTATCAGCTTAGGAATTCTTCTTGCTGCTACAATGGGTGGCGGTATGTACTGGGCTGGCGGCGCTGCAACAACACAGGCTCTTCTTGAAAACGCTGGTGTTGCTACAGATGCAGCTTATCACGTAAGTATTGCAGCTGGTTTTAATCAGCTTCCAATGGGAGTAGTTCTTATTGCTCTTATCTATGTATTCTTCAAGGGTTGGAAGGCTAAGTCTATCGATGTTCGCGAACCGGCAAAAATGAATTCCAAGCAGAAGACTACTTTCATTCTCATCCTTGTAGTAGTTGGTATTGCACTTCTCTCCATGATTCTTAGCACATATGTTAATGCTCCATTTGCAAAGTGGATGGGAACACACCTTGATGTTCGTGTACTCTGCCTTGCTGGTGCAGTTATCTGCGCAGTTCTTAAGCTTGGCAACGAAAGCACAATGGTTAAGAGTCTTCCATGGAACACAATGTTCATGGTAACAGGCGTAGGCCTCTTAATGGGTATTGCTCAGGCTAATGGTCTTTCCGATATCCTCGGAAAGTGGATTTCCACAAATATTCCAAACTGGCTTATCCCAACAGCACTCCTTATCGTATCCGGATTAATGAGCTTCTTCTCATCTGCTCTTTCCGTTGTATACCCAGTGCTTATGCCAATCGCAGCATCTCTTTGCGCTGCAAATCCAAACTTCCAGATCAACGAACTTATGACAGCTATTCTGGTTGGTGGTGCACTTACAGGCGTATCCCCATTCTCCACAGGCGGATCACTCCTTCTTGCAACATGCGATGATGAAAAGACACGTGACGCACTTGTTCCAAAGCAGTTCTTATTCACATTCGTATTACTCGGTGCAGCAGCATTATTAACACTCGTTGGTATGCTCAAGATTGTTAAGTAACAATAGAAATAAATAATAACTTGAAAAGTCAGCAGGCGATTAGCCTGCTGATTTTTTTATGATATAATAAATTAGGGGGACAGGGGAATGAATGAAAAGGTTTTAAAAGAACTTAGGCTTTTAAAGGAGCCGAAGAATAAAATTCTTCAAATTCTATTTAGTCGTGCCTTTTTGTTTTTGGCACTTATTCTTATTGAACTTGTTTTACTTTTTTCCATTTACAATTGGTTTAATACCTATATTGAGTGGTTTGTAGTAATTCAATGGATCTTTATGATAGGCATGTTTTTCTATCTTTGGAATTGCAACATGGATGCTACATCCAAGATGACATGGCTATTGTTCTTGGCTGCAGCTCCGGTGCCAGCCAGTATTCTTCTTTTATACACCAAGGCCGATATTGGTTATCGTCTTATAAAAAAGAGACTTGCTGACCTTTATGAAGTTAGTAAAGGAGTAATAAAGCAAGATAGTTCTGTGCTTTTAACTCCGGAAATTATTAACTCTGGGGTTAAAGATTTAAATCACTATATAAACTTGAGTGGCTCATACCCTATATACAAAAACTCTAAAGTTAGCTATTTATCTTCAGGTGAAGAAAAATTTGATGCTCTAATTGAAGAACTTCGCAAAGCTGAGAAGTTTATCTTCCTTGAGTACTTTATCATTGAAGAAGGCTATATGTGGGGTGCTGTGCTACAGATTTTAAAAGAAAAAGTGGCGCAGGGTGTAGATGTTAGAGTCATGTACGATGGAATGTGCGAAATAACATCACTATCTTTTGATTACGATAAAAGGTTGTCCAAATTAGGCATAAAGTGCAAGCCTTTTTCTGAAATTCATCCGTTTATCTCGACAACTTTCAATAATAGAGATCATAGAAAAATTCTTGTTATAGACAATAAAGTGGCATTTAATGGTGGCGTTAATCTTGCTGATGAATACATCAATAAGAAGGTTCGCTTTGGGCATTGGAAAGATGCTGCAGTAATGATTAAGGGCGAAGCAGTTTCTAGTTTTACTTTAATGTTTCTGCAAATGTGGAATATAGATGAGAAAGATCCTTGCTGGAATGAGTGCTCCTTCGACCCAGAAAAAACCGATAGTGACGGTTTTGTAATGCCATTTTCAGATTCTCCACTGGACGAATATAGCGTAGGTGAGAATGTGTATATGGATATTCTAAACCGTGCTCAAAAGTTTGTGCACATTATGACTCCGTATTTGATTTTAGACAATAAGATGGAGAATGCTCTTATATTTGCGGCTCAGAGGGGAATAGATGTTAAGCTGATTCTTCCTGGAATTCCAGATAAAAAAATTCCTTTTGCGTTGGCGAAATCCCATTACAAACATTTGGTTGAATCAGGGGTCAAAATCTACGAATATACACCGGGCTTTGTTCATGCAAAGGTGTTTGTAAGCGATTATGAAAGGGCTGTTGTTGGAACAATTAATCTTGATTATAGAAGTTTGTATCACCACTTTGAATGTGCAACTTATATGTACAACTGTTCTTGCATTAATGCCATAGAAATGGATTTTAAGAAAACTCTTGGTAAGTGCAGAAAAATAGATAACGATGCTATTCAAAATGAAAAGCTCTTTTACAAGATAGTCGGCGGAATTATGAAACTTGTTGCACCGTTGATGTAGAAAAGAAGGGTGAAACATTCGTTACTATTATTTCTTCCCGATGGATGATGAAGAAACCGTGTTGCTTATTGACAGCTGTAGCAATCAGAAAGCAATTGATGCACACCATGCAATTCCGATGATGAATACGATCAAGGATCTTCGTGAAAAGTACGATCTGTACATGGAAGTTGAAAGATACATTTCAGATGATGAAATTCTGGCAAATGATAAGAGATTTGTTAGGGAATAGAAGCTAAATAATAATTTAGTTCTCCATTCCACATGAGCAATTCTAAATTTAAGCTTGAACTTGCTCCAACACTTGGTTAGCGCAACGAAGAGGTTTACAAGGGCATTCTTCATCTTACAGACGAAGAAATTGTAGCTCTAAAGGAAGATGGCGTACTGTAAAACTTAATAATGTATTTGTTGCCTCTATTTTAATTATAGTAAAGTAGAGGTAATATTTTTTGTATTAATTCGTTTTGATCCTATATGATATAATAATTTAAAATATATTTTTTATATTATAATTTTAAAGGGTAAATGGAATGAAAAAACTTCTATCAATGATTCTTGTGGTTGTACTTGTACTTTGTTCGGTTTGCACTGCATTTGCCGCAAATCTTGGCAATGTAACTTACAGCAAAGACACTTCTTTAAAAACAAAGTTTAACTCTTTCGATAGTTTAACTATTAAGACAGGGGTTACACTAACAACTGGTATGTCAGGTTCCGAACCTCAAGGAATTGAAATGCATGGTCCACTTGTTTTAGAAGATGGTGCAAAG
>JAKSSI010000086.1 GCA_024403175.1 Clostridia bacterium | reverse complement strand
TCTTCCGGAAGGAGTAATAACAAATTTTTGCTCTGAAATTCTTGCGCTGATATTACCATAGGTTCTAGCAATCAGCTTCTTTTCAAGAAGTTCTAAACCTGCCTTTATTACAAGTTCTCTAGCTTCGGATTCTGTATACATACAAAATGCCTCCTAAAACAAATTATAATATGCACACTATTATAGCATAATAAAAATACCCGAGAGTACAAAACTCTCGGGTAATTTTTTTTGCTTTTTTGATTACTTCTTAGCTGTTGTATCTTTAAGAATAACGTCGTGTGCGCCGCCTTCTACAATGGATGTAGCAGATACTACTGTGAGCTTTGCCTTCTGCTGAAGTTCTTCAATTGTAAGAGCTCCACAGTTGCACATTGTGCTGGAAATCTTAGCAAGAGATGCTCTAACACCGTCAGAAAGTGGACCAGCGTATGGAACATAAGAATCAACACCTTCTTCGAAGGAGAGCTTTCCAGATCCACCAAGGTCGTATCTCTGCCAGTTTCTAGCTCTGTTAGAACCTTCGCCCCAGTATTCCTTAACATATGTGCCGCCAAGGAGAAGCTTATTTGTTGGGGATTCATCGAATCTAGCAAAGTATCTACCGAGCATAATAAAGTCAGAACCCATAGCAAGAGCAAGTGTCATATGATAATCGTGAACAATACCACCGTCGGAGCAGATAGGAATATACATACCTGTCTTCTTGAAGTATTCATCTCTAGCCTTTGCTACTTCCTTTACAGCTGTAGCCTGACCTCTACCGATACCCTTTGTTTCACGTGTGATACAAATAGAACCACCGCCGATACCAACCTTAATAAAGTCTGCGCCTGCATCTGCAAGATAGTTAAATCCTTCTGCATCTACAACGTTACCAGCGCCAACCTTTACCTTATCGCCATACTTAGATCTAATCCAATCGATTGTTCTCTTCTGCCAAATTGTATAACCTTCAGAGCTATCGATAACAAGTACATCTACACCTGCTTCAACAAGAGCAGGAACTCTTTCTTCGTAGTCTCTGGAGTTAATACCAGCACCTACAAGATATCTCTTTTCATCGTCGAGGAGTTCGTTTGGATTTGCCTTGTGATCGTGGTAGTCCTTACGGAATACGAAAGAATCAAGTCTGCCGTTTTCATCTACGATTGGAAGAGCGTTAAGCTTGTGTTCCCAAAGGATGTCGTTTGCTTCTGCAAGGCTTGTGCCCTTCTTTGCATATACAAGCTTATCAAGAGGAGTCATAAATTCAGAAACCTTTGTTGCAGGATCCATACGGCTTACTCTGTAGTCTGTGCTTGTAATGATACCAAGAAGCTTACCTTCTCTTGTACCGTCTTCTGTAACAGCTGTTGTGGAGTGACCTGTTTCTTCCTTAATTTTGAGAAGATCTGCAAGAGTCTGGTCTGGGCGAATGTTAGCATCGGATGTTACAAAGCCTGCCTTGTAGTTCTTTACTCTTGCAACCATTGCTGCCTGATCTTCTACAGACTGGGATCCAAAGATGAAGGAAATTCCGCCTTCCTTTGCAAGTGCAATTGCAAGACGGTCTCCGGAAACAGACTGCATTACAGCAGAAACAAGAGGAATGTTCATTGTAATTGCAGGTTCTTCCTGTCCCTTACGATATTTTGTAATAGCTGTCTTAAGGCTAACATTAGCCGGAATGTTTTCCGGACCTGTGTAACCCGGAATCAGTAAGTATTCGCTAAATGTGCGTGATGGTTCTTCGAAATACTGTGCCATGATTATCCTTTCCTTTATCCTAAATTAAAGTTCCTGTTTAAAATATTTTACCGCAGATTCGAACATTTTGATATCGAAATTTCCAGGAACATTCTTATAAAGTCCTTTGCCAACTCTTTCAGCATGAGCCATCTTACCGAAAACTCTGCCGTCTGGAGATGTAATTCCTTCGATAGCCATTACAGAACCGTTAGGGTTGTACTGAATGTCCATAGTTGCGTTACCGGAAAGATCAACATACTGAGTTGCAATCTGACCGTTAGCAGCAAGCTGCTTTACAAGTTCATCAGATGCAAGGAATCGACCTTCACCGTGAGAAATTGGAGCACTGTAGACTCCACCAAGATCTGCAAGAGCAAGCCATGGGGACTTGTTAGATGCAATTCTTACGTGGGAAATCTTAGACTGGTGTCTGCCAATTGTATTAAATGTAAGTGTTGGGCAGTTTTCATCTGTATCGATAATCTTACCGTAAGGTACAAGGCCAAGCTTAATAAGAGCCTGGAAACCATTGCAGATACCACACATAAGACCTTCTCTTTCATCGAGAAGCTGTCCAACGGCTTCCTTAATCTTTGCATTTCTAAAGAATGCTGTAATGAACTTACCGCTTCCATCAGGTTCATCACCGCCGGAGAATCCGCCAGGAATGAATACTGCCTGAGCCTTATTAAGCTGAGCCGCAAATTCATCAACAGACTGAGCAATTGCGTCTGCTGTAAGGTTTCTAATAACCATAATCTTAGCTTCTGCACCTGCATCAGTTACAGCCTTAGCACTGTCGTATTCGCAGTTTGTACCAGGGAATACAGGAATGAGTACTAATGGCTTTGCAGCGCCAACGCTTGGAACGTTGTACTTTTCTGCCTTATAAACAATATTTTCAACCTTACCCTTAGACTTAATGTTGTTGCATGGGTAAACGCTTTCAAGCTTATCTTCGTAAAGCTTTGTAAGCTCTTCTAAATCAAGCTTCTTATCAGAATAAGTAATTGCCTGGTTTTCGCTTACATAACCGACAATTTCCATATCTGCATCCGGGTTGTCATTGAGTTCAAGAAGGAATGCACCGTAGTCATAAGCAAAGAGCTTATCTTCAGGAATAGCTTTTTCAAAGTTAAAACCGAAGCCATTACCAATGCCCATCTTAAGTACAGCTTCAGCAATACCACCCATGCCAGGTGTGTAGCAAGCAACTACTCTTCCGCTGCGCATAAGCTTATAAACCTTAGCAAATACATCCTTAAGGCTATCAACTACTGGAAGTCCATCTGCACCATACTGTGGAGCAATTCTTACAAGAGCATCTCCAGCCTTCTTAAATTCGCAAGAAATGATGTTTTCAATTTCAGATGCAGTAACTGCAAATGAAACAAGTGTTGGTGGAACATCTAAATTTTCGAAGCTTCCGGACATGGAGTCCTTTCCGCCTATAGCACCGATGCCGAGTTCCATCTGAGCTCTATATGCACCAAGCACTGCAGCGAGAGGAAGACCCCAACGCTTAGAATCTGTTCCAAGCTTTCCAAAGAATTCCTGAAGTGAAAGATATACATCCTTAAATTCAGCACCAGATGCAACAAGCTTAGCAACAGATTCAACTATTGCAAGATATGCACCGTGGTAAGGGCTCTGTTCGGAAATAAGTGGGTTGTAACCCCAAGCCATGAGTGAACATGTATCTGTGTGCTTAGATTCAACAGAAATCTTCTGAACCATAGCCTGAACCGGTGTTCTTTGGAACTTACCGCCGAATGGCATAAGTACAGAGCCAGCGCCGATTGTAGAGTCGAAACGTTCAGAAAGACCACGCTTAGAGCAGCAGTTAAGGTCTTCTGCCATGTTCTTAAACTTATCTTCAAAGCTTTCACCAAAGCTTCTGTTTGTATATGTTGCCTTTGGAATGTCGGCAGTAGCGTGCTTTTCAGCTCCGTTTGTATCAAGGAATTCTCTGCTGATATCTGCAATCTTTACGCCATTCCAGTTAATTGTAAGTCTTGGATCTTCCTTAACTACAGCAAGCTTTACAACCTGAAGGTTTTCTTCTTTTGCAAGCTGCATAAAACGTTCAACGTTTTCTGGAGCAATTACAGCAGCCATTCTTTCCTGAGATTCGGAAATAGAAAGTTCTGTTCCATCAAGACCTTCATACTTCTTAGGAACTGCATTAAGATCGATATCAAGACCATCTGCAAGTTCGCCTACAGCAACAGAAACACCGCCCGCACCGAAGTCGTTGCAACGCTTAATCATCTTGGATGCTTCTGGGTTTCTAAAGAGACGCTGAAGCTTTCTTTCTTCAGGAGCATTACCTTTCTGAACTTCAGAACCGCATTCTTCTACAGACTTAACATTGTGAGCCTTAGAAGAACCTGTAGCACCACCAATACCGTCTCTTCCTGTGCTTCCACCAAGCAGTACTACTACATCGCCAGGTGTTGGGCGAAGTCTTACAACATTTTCAGCAGGAGCAGCAGCAACTACAGCACCAAGTTCCATGTGCTTTGCTGCATAACCAGGATGATAAATTTCATCAACAATACCTGTAGCAAGACCAATCTGGTTACCATAGGAAGAATATCCTGCAGCAGCCTTTGTAACGATAGTTCTCTGTGGAAGCTTACCTTCAATAGTCTTGTTAATAGGTGTGAGTGGATCTGCAGCACCTGTAAGTCTCATTGCGCCGTATGCATAAGAACGGCCAGAGAGTGGGTCTCTAATAGCACCGCCGATACATGTTGCAGCACCACCGAAAGGTTCGATTTCAGTTGGGTGGTTGTGAGTTTCGTTCTTGAAGAGAAGAAGCCAATCTTCATCTTTTCCATCTACACCAACTTTAATCTTTACTGTGCATGCATTAATTTCTTCTGATTCATCAAGCTTATCAAGCTTGCCTGCAAACTTAAGCTGCTTTACAGCAATGGTAGCAATGTCCATTAATGTTACAGGCTTTGTTCTTGCAAGTTCTTTTCTTGTATTGAGATAATCTTCGAAACTCTTCTGGATTGTCTCATCATCAAAATGAATGTAATCGATGATTGTGTTAAATGTTGTGTGTCTGCAGTGGTCAGACCAATATGTATCGATTACTCTAATTTCTGTAATAGAAGGATCTCTGTTTTCTTTTGTGAAATAATCTCTGCAGAATGCAAGGTCCATAGCATCCATTGCAAGGCCGTAGTCCTTAATGAACTGCTGGATTTCTTCATCGTTTAGATTTCTAAATCCTTCAAGAATCTTTACAGGCTTTGGTTCTTCATATGCAAGAGCCAAAGTTTCTGGAAGATCCATAGAAGCTTCTCTTGCTTCTACAGGGTTAATTACGTACTTCTTAATTGAAGCAAGTTCTTCAGCGGAAAGATTTCCGTAAATTGCATAAACCTTTGCAGATCTAACAATTGGTCTTTCCTTCTGAGAAATGATAGCAATACACTGAGCTGCTGAATCTGCACGCTGATCAAACTGACCAGGAAGTGGTTCTACAGCAAAGAGTGTTGCTCCTTCCAAATCTAATTTTTCATAAGTAATATCAAGCTGAGGTTCAGAGAAAACATACTTCTTTGAATATTCGAAAAGATCTGCATCAATGTTTTCTGCATCATAACGATTAAACAGACGAACATCTTCAATAGACTTAATTCCAAGAAGTGTCTTAGCCTCAGACAAGAGAGAAGCAGCTTCTAAAGCCAGTTCCTTTTTCTTTTCAGTATATACTCTGTAAACCATTTTACTTTGCCTTTAATGCTCTTGCGCCAATGTCTGAACGCATATAGGAATTATCAAATGTAACTTTCTTTGTAATGTCATATGCTGCATCAATTGCATTCTTTAAGCTATCTGCAACTGCTGTGCAACCAAGTACTCTTCCGCCGCTTGTAACAAGTTTTCCGTCTGCAATCTTTGCACCTGCAACGTAAACCTTATCTGCAACTTCTTCAGCAATCTTAATTTCAAATCCCTTTTCATAAGACTGTGGATAGCCTTTGCTTGCCATAATTACGCAACATGCATAACTATCTGCAAACTTAACTTCAATGTCAGCAAGTCTTTCTTCTGTAACAGCCTGCATAACTTCAAGAAGATCTGATTCAAGAAGTGGAAGAACAACCTGAGTTTCAGGGTCGCCGAAACGACAGTTGTATTCGATAACCTTAGGACCATCCTTTGTAATCATAAGACCAAAGTAAAGGCAACCCTTAAATGTGCGGCCTTCTTTGTTCATTGCTTCAATTGTAGGAAGGAAAATCTGCTTCATGCACGCATCAGCAACAGCTGGTGTGTAGTAAGGATTTGGAGCAATTGTTCCCATACCACCTGTGTTAAGGCCTGTATCATTGTCGCCTGCGCGCTTGTGATCCATAGAAGAAACCATAGGAACTACAACCTTACCATCTGTGAATGAAAGAACAGATACTTCTGGTCCTTCAAGGAATTCTTCAATAACAATATTGTTTCCGC
>JAKSSI010000085.1 GCA_024403175.1 Clostridia bacterium | reverse complement strand
GCATGAAGGTCCATAGTGATAACTCTGTCGATACCTGCAGCGGAAAGAAGATCTGCAACAAGCTTTGCTGTGATTGGATCTCTTGCCTTTGCTGTTCTATCCTGTCTAGCATATCCATAGTAAGGAATAACAGCGTTAACTCTGCCTGCAGAAGCTCTCTTCATAGCGTCTACCATGATGAGAAGTTCCATAAGATTGTCGTTAACAGGGGCGGAAGTGGACTGAACAATGTATACGTCCTTACCTCTTACTGATTCCTGAATGTTAACAGCGATTTCTCCGTCGGAGAACTGCTTAACATCTGCTAAGCCGAGTTCGCTTCCCATGCACTTAGCAATTTCTTCTGCAAGTGGTTTGTTTCCGTTTCCTGCGAAAACCTTGAAATCTGAATAAATTCCGTTCTTCATTTCTTTTGCTCCTATAAAAAAACTTATTTTACAATCTCAGGGTTAATGGCAAGTGTTTTACCATCCTGAGTATTATCCAAAATCATAATCGGCAGATAGTTTCCGATTTTTTTATCTCTTGGTGTACTTGTAGCTATAACAACACCAACGCCTGCAACGCCGGCATCAAATTCGCCAAGCATATCTTCAATGCCTTTTACAGATCCGCCGCGGCGCATAAAGTCATCTATGATGATTCCTTTTTGACCACTTTTGATGGCACGTTTTGAAACGCTCATTTTTTGAATGCTATCGGTAGAACCTGCAAAGTAGTTGATAGAAAGTGTGGGGCCATCTGTAACTCTAGCTTCTCTTCCAAGAACTATAAGAGGCAGATTTAAAAGCTCTGCTGTTAGCATTGCAACACCAATACCTCTTGTTTCAACAGTTACGACAAAGTTAGCATCAAGGGCTGCAAACTTCTTTGCAAATACTCTTGCCGCCACCCTTATAACCTCAGGGTTAAACATTAAGTCTGAAGTGTAAAGGAAGCCTCCGCCAACAACTCTGTCTGGTTCTTGCAATGCTTCTTGAAGTCTTAAAAGATCTGCTTTAAGCATTTCATCGTTAGCGTAAGGAACAAATCTTACGCCGCCTTTTGCTCCGGCAGTTGTTTCTACATAGCCAAGGCCTGCAGCTTCTACGGCAGTTCTAACTACGCGCAAGTCTTCAGAAATAGAAGATTTTGCGCAGCAGAATTTTTCCGCAAAAACGCCCAAAGAGAAATCTTTGTTTGGGTGCTCTGTTAAGATTTGAGTTATTGCGCAAGCACGCTCAGATCTTTTCATTTTTTATCCTTTTCCATTATCATCTTGCCTACTTTGAAAATGTCTCCAGCACCCATAGTAATAACTACGTCGCCTTCTACTGCATTGTTGTAAGCAAAATCGGCAATAGATTCAAAATCAGAGAAGAAGCATACATCTTTTGTTGGATGCTTTTCCTTTATTTTCTTAAGAAGTTCCTTACTGGAAAGCTTAGAAATATTCTTTTCTCTTGCTGCATATATTTCCGCAAGAACAACGTGATCTGCATCAACAAAAGCATCTGCAAATTCATCCATAAGAGCCATTGTTCTTGTATAAGTATGAGGTTGGAATAAGCACCAAACGCTCTTGTGGTCTAACTTCTGAGCTGCAGCAAGTGTAGCCTTAATTTCAGTTGGATGATGAGCGTAGTCATCAACAAGCATAAAGCCTGTAGAAGTCTTACCAAGAATATCAAATCTTCTTTGAGTTCCGTGGAACTCTTCTAGAGTTTCGTTAATTGTTTTCATCTCTACGCAAAGACGAAGGCATGTAGCAGTAGCTGCAAGAGAATTTGTAATGTTGTGTTCTCCTGGAACTGAAAGCTGAATGCGACCAAGGTTTTCACCCTTTGAATATACATCAAATGATGCGCAGCCCATTTCATTAAAGTTAATATTCTTTGCGTAGAAATCTGAACCTTCATTGTAACCGAATGTTACAACATTGCATGGCAGGTTTTCAGTTGCCATCTTTACAAATGGATTTGCATCGTAAGCTACGATAAAACCAGTGCTTGGCACGTGGCTTGCAAATTCATTAAAGCTCTTTTCAATGTGATAAATATCTTTGAAATAATCAAGATGATCAGAATCAATGTTGAGAATAATTTCAACAAAAGGATTAAGATCGAGGAAGCTGTCCATATATTCGCAAGCTTCTGTAATGAAATACTTGCTCTTACCTACAACAACATTGCTGTGGAATTCATTTAAAATTCCTCCAACAAGAATTGTTGGGTCGAACTGTGCATTCTTTAAGATGAGAGACACCATGGAAGTTGTTGTGGTTTTTCCATGAGTTCCGGATACAGCAATGGAAACTGGGTAGTTTTCCATTATTGCACCAAGCGCCTGAGATCTTGTAAGAATAGGGATGTTATGTTCTCTTGCGTAAACAAGCTCTGGATTTTCAAGGCTTACTGCTGTTGAGTAAACAAGAAGATCTGCACCTTCAACATTTGCACCGCCGTGGCCGATAAAAACCTTAATTCCAACTTCTTCAAGAAGCTGTGTTACTTCGTTTACTTTCATATCAGAGCCTGTAACTTTTACGCCATGGCTAAATGCAATTTCAGCCAAAGCGGAAACCCCAATGCCGCCGATACCTACAAAATGAATATGTTTACAATCTGATAAATTCATTACTGTGCCTTCTTAACTCTGCGTTCAACCATTTCCTTGCCCATAATCTGCTGAATTGTCCAAAGATCTGGTGTATTTGCTCTTCCTGTAACTGCAATTCTGATTACGCTGGAAACGTGTCCAACATGACCTTTGTACATGTCAGGATTCTTCTTGAAATCCTTTGGCTTTTCTGCATAACCAAGAGCTGCTGTAATTTCCTTAACCTTTGCGAACCATGCAGAGTTATCATCTGCTGGGTCGTAAGATTCGATATATTTCTGAAGAATTTCTTTTCTATCTTCTTCTGAAACTTCCTGTGGCCATTCGGATTCATATACGAAATAATCATCGAAGAAGTACTTAACAAATTCGAAAATCTGCTGAGCGAATACAAGGTCTTTTCTTGGCTTTTCGCCGCCTCTATCGATATCAAAAACCTTAAGCAGCATTTCCTTGTTTGCTTCAAGAAGCGCAGCCTTTTCAGGGCTGTATTCCTTAGCCCAACCCAGCATGAAATCGTAAATTTCTGCAGCACTCTTCTTTGCAAGAACATCCTTAGAAACATCGTTTAACTTGTTTAAATCGAAGAGTGTACCGGAATCAGACATCTTGTCTGCAGAGAAATTAAATTCGTTATAGTCTGTAAGAGGATTTGCAATTCTCCATTCTTCATAGTCGGAATTAAGAATTGTCATGAGGTATTCTCTTACTGCTTCTGGGAAGTAACCAAGCTCCTTGTAGTAAGAAAGTCCAAGTTCAGGATCCTTTCTCTTAGAGAGCTTTCTCTTCTGACCAGTTGCTTCATCTATTTTCATAAGTACTGTGTTGTGGCAGTACATTGGAACTTCCCAACCCATTGCTTCGAAAAGCTGAACGTGAATTGGAAGAGAAGCCATCCATTCTTCACCTCTTACAACATAACCTGTGTGCATAAGGTGGTCGTCAACTACATGGGCAAAATGATAAGTTGGTAAATCATTTTTCTTTAAGATAACAACGTCCTGAACATTTTCAGGCATAGAGATTTCGCCACGGATAGCATCCTTTGCAGTAAAGTACTTGCTTGGATCTCCGTTTGACTTAAATCTAATTACAGGCTTTTCACCAGCATCGAGGTGAGCCTGAATTTCTTCCATAGAAAGATTTCTGTGCTTTGCATATTCTCCGTATACACCAGGGTTTATGTTCTGCGCAGACTGCTGCTTTCTAAGTTCTTCAATTTCTTCTTCTGTCATAAAGCAAGGATAAGCCTTACCTTCTTTTACAAGCTTCTTTACGCAAGCCTTGTAGATGAGGCTTCTTGCAGACTGCCAGTATGGACCATATGCACCTCTTTCACCTGCATTAGGATCTGATGCAGAAGGAGTGCTTCCTTCTGTGCCAAGGTGGCAAGCACCTTCATCGAAATTTATACCAAAGTATGAAAGAGTATCAAGAAGTACTGGAATAGCACCTTCTACTTCTCTCTTTTCATCTGTATCTTCAACTCTTAAATAGCAAACACCGCCGCTCTGATGAGCAAGTCTTTCGTCTGCAAGTGCACCATAAAGATTTCCAAGGTGAATGAATCCTGTAGGGCTTGGAGCAAGTCTTGTGGTGATAGCCCCTTCAGGCATGCCGGTTCTTGCCGGATACATTGCCTCATAATCTTCCGGAGTTTTATCTATGTTTGGGAATAATAATTCTGCTAATTTTTCGTAATCCATTGCTGATTGTTTACCTTTCATTTTCTGGGATTGTTCAACCCACACCGAATAATATTATACCAAATTATTAGGCAATTGTTTATATTATAGAAAAAATATTATTAGACATTTATCATTTTTATGTTATAATTTTTTAGTCATAAATGAATGTGGTCTCATGGTCAAGCGGTCAAGACGTAGCCCTCTCAAGGCTGAATCAGGGGTTCGATTCCCCTTGGGACTACCAATTATAAAAATCCGGGTCCTGCCATTTCGGAGTTCTCATCTCTCTATGCATCGATATGAGAATCTCCTCAATGTCACCCGGATTTTTTGTAGCCGTTTATTTCTTGGATTGTGATTCTTCCATCGCCTTCGGCTCGGAACAATCTACAATCAGAAATTGCACTTAAGTTTAATAAAAAAGAGCAGGTCGAAAGACCTGCTCTTTGATTTGCAATTTTTGTGGATTAAAGTCCAAGTAATGTGCAAGCACCTGGAATAAGAAGTGCAACGAGAACTGCAACGATGATGGAGATTGGAACACCAGCCTTGATCATGTCGCCGAATCCATAGTAACCGAACTTGTATGTGAACATTGGTACAGCGTCTGTTGGGAGTACGAATGTTACAGCAGACCAGAAGGAAACGAGGATAGCTGCAGCTACTGGGTTAACGCCAGCAAGGAGAGCAAGTTCTACGATTGGAACTACTGCAAGACCAGCTACAGCTGGACCGGATGGAACGAGGATGTGGATGCAGCATACGAGGAAGGAGATGAGCATGAATACAGCTACAGAACTCCAGTTAGCAGCACCACCAAGTGTTGTTGTGATAAGCCACTTTGCAGCTCCTGTTCCAAGAGCAGCGTCAGCAAGAGCACCTACGGAACCTACCATGAATGTAGCATCCCAGCCACCCTTCTGAGAATATTCGTCCCATGTCATAACGTCGATTCCTGGGAGCATGAAGAGGCATGTACCCATTAAAGCTACGCAAGTTGTGTTGAGGAACTTGAGAGCTTCGAAAGAAGAACCAACCCAGCAAATGAACATAAGAGCTACGATTGCAAGAGCCTTCTTTTCCTTTGTTGTAAGAGGACCATTGCCGTGAACCATTTCATTAGCCTTTGCAAGAGCTTCGTCGGAAATAGCTTCTGGCTTGTGTACGAATGTAAGGCAAAGAGCTACGATGATTGTCATAACAAGACCAATTGGGTAGCCCTGAATCATCCACTGAATGAATGTGATTGGGTGTCCAACAGCTTCGAGTGTGTTCATAGCGATGATGTTTGTAGGACCACCTGCTGGTGTCATGTAACCACCGATTACGGAACCTGCTGGAATAGCAATCATTAAGCACTTACCAAGGTTAGATGTACCTGGCTTTGGATCTCCGTTTGCCTTGAGTACAGCCATACCAAGGGATGCGAAAAGTGCGCATGTTGGAATGTTGGACATGATAGAAGAAAGAACAGCTGCGCCAAGAGCAAAGCCAACTACGAGCTTAACTGGTGACTTCTTTGCTACTGTCATAATGAAACCAGCAATTCTTGTAGGAATTGTTGTAGAAGCAAGAGCTGTTGTGATGGACATTGTACCTACCATGAAGAAGAATACAGAACCACCGAATCCCTTGAACATGTCATTAGGTGCGAGAACCTTCATGAATACGAGAAGTGCTGCCATAAAGATACCTGTTACAGCCATGTTTACAGCTTCGCTTACCCAAAGAACGATAGCAGCAAGGATGATACCAAAGGACTGCATACCTGGTCTAGAAAGACCTTCTGGGCAAGGGATTAAACAGGAAGCAACAATGATGATTGCGGCAATTGCAAGAAACTTCATCTTGCCGTTTTTCTTTTCCATTTTTTAATTACCCTCCGAGTTTTATATAATTTTATAATAACAAACTCCTATCATTATAG
>JAKSSI010000084.1 GCA_024403175.1 Clostridia bacterium | reverse complement strand
AGCTTGGTATTAAAAAGCCTCGCTTTTCAGGGAAGTCATCTTTTAAAACCTGGTTGTATGCTATCGGGCGGAATGTTGCTGTTGATTACATTAGAAAAGAATCAAAGCGCAGCGAGGTATCAATTGACGAATGCTCAAATCTTGCAGATAGGCAAGCCCTTGAGGACGCTTATCTGAAAGAGGAGAGAAGAATTGTTGTTCATCAGGTGCTTGGAAAATTGAAATCAGAGTACAGGCAAGTTTTGTGGCTGACATATTTTGAAGACCTTTCAAATAAAGAGACAGCTAAGATCATGAGAAAAAGTGTGCACAATATAGAATCCCTTATATATCGAGCAAAACAGTCACTCAAACAAGAGCTGATCAAGGAGGGGTTTACTTATGAAGACATATAAAGAAATGGCAGATGATGCGTTAAGTCGTATCAGTCAATATGAAATTGAAAAGCAGAATAAAAGAAAGAAAATCACAAAGATTGCAGCGCCTGTTGTAAGCTGTTGCCTGGTTGTTGCAGTCTGCATTGGCATGTGGCAGGGCGGCACATTAAAAGATAGAACAAAGCTTGCCAATACTGAAGATGTTAATAACGGTGGAAAGAAAGAAACAGCTGAGGAAATTGAGGCACAGAATGAGCAGGAAAGAAAGCTGCAGGAAGAATTGGAAAACCAGCAATCATCCCCAAAATCCGATAATCAGATTATCGCCTCCGGTGATGAAGATATTAAAGGTTCGGAAAGTTCCTCAATGGATTTCTGCATTTTCTGGTGGAAGAACAAGATTAGTATGTATGGGGATTTGTACTGGGTAATAAACGATAATCCCAATGGTACTTTTGCTGTTACTGCAAAGTATCGTCCGGCACCTCAGAATGTCACCGGGTTTACCTATGAAGGAAAAACCCTATATCAGTTAGCGGTAGAAGCTGATAACGAAAGAATGATGCCTGAGAAAATGATGGAACTCTTGAAAGTCGGTGATGAACTGAAATACGGAACTGCTTTATATGAAACCGGTACCCCTGACGGAATCAGATGGGACCGCGTGTTTTATGAAGAACAGGTTTTATATTTCGGAAACCTGCTGGATAAATATATTGTTGATGGCAGTTTTTTGGCAGATCAGCTAAAGAATGATATTGAAGCACTGCAGCGTATCAATGTAACCACTCCGGACGGCACCACGACAACAATAACTCATGGCGACACTTCGGCAAGAGACCAATACGCGCGGGCATACAGGGTCTATCTTGAAGGCGTTCTAGATGAAACTGCAAAGATTCTTTCAGAGAATAATATTAAATGCGAGCGCGCGCCATACTCACAGGACAGTTTGAATATAGTTGTAACGGCAGACGAGCTTGAAAACCTGTCGTTTAAGAATATGGAGTTTTGGGTATTCGGGCTGACAAATAACAATCTGAAGGGTTCGCAGCCTGTAAGTGACGAAGAAGATTTAGCAGTAACAAACTAAAAAAATGAAATAACAGAAATGCCTTTATGCGTGAGCTTCTAACAGCAGAGAGGCATTTTTCTTTACGCAAAGTAAAGAAATCAATAGAAAGCATTGATTGAACAAATGTTCTCAATGTGATATAATAATTATGGAATTAGAACACGGAAGCCACTGTGTCTTTTGTCTTAATTATCATCTTGTTCTGGTAATAAAATACCGCAAGAAGGTGATTAATGACAAGGTATCAGATAGGCTTAAAGAAATATTCAAAGGGGTTGGGGAGTCTTACAATATTTCTATCAAGGAATGGAATCATGACATTGATCATATTCATATTTTGTTCACTGCTCATCCTAATACAAATCTATCTAAATTCTTGAACGTATACAAGTCTGCAAGCAGCAGAATTATTAAGAACGAATTCCCTTACATCAGAAAATATCTTTGGAAAGAATACTTCTGGAGTCCAAGCTACTGTCTTATCAGTACCGGCGGTGCAACCATTGAAGTAATCAAAAGATATATCGAGAATCAAGGTTTATGAAAGCAAATAGAGCATACAAGTTCAGAATCTATCCAAATACTCTGCAGAAGGAATCTTTTGCAAAGACGTTTGGATGCGTGAGATTCATTTACAACAAGATGCTTTCTGATAAAATTGACTATTACAAAGAAACTGGCAAGATGCTTATCAATACTCCAGCACAGTACAAGAAGGAATTTGAATTCTTAAAGGAAGTCGATAGCCTTGCACTTTCCAATGCACAGCTTCAGCTACAGGCTGCATACAAGAATTTCTTCAGAGATAAGAGTGTTGGATTTCCGAAGTTCAAAAGCAAAAAATATTCAAGGCAAAGCTATACCACAAATCTTGTAAATGGAAATATTAAAATAATGAATGGAAAGATCCGTCTTCCAAAGGTCGGAGAAATTAGAATTAAGCTTCATAGGGAAATACCTCTAAACTACGACATTAAGAGTGTAACTATAAGTAAGGAATCCACCGGGAAATATTTCGTATCTGTACTCACTGAATACGAAGCAGTTGAATCATCAGAAAAGCTTGATAAAGAAAAGTCTCTTGGACTTGATTACAGTTCTCCTTACTTTTATGTGGACAGCAATGGAAATACTTCCAATATGCCGCATTTCTACAGAGAAGCAGAATCAAAGCTTGCAAGAGAGCAGCGTAAACTTTCTAAGATGGCTAAAGGAAGCAACAACTATTACAAGCAGAAAAGAAAAGTTGCACTTGCTTATGAAAAAGTTAGAAACTGTAGGAATGACTTTCAGCACAAAGAAAGTAAAAGACTTTCTGATGTATATGACTATATCTGCGTAGAAGAAATAGATTACAAGGCAATGGCACAGGGACTTCGCCTTGCCAAAGCAACAAATGACAATGCTTTCGGGCAGTTTAGAACATATCTTGTGTACAAACTTCAGGATCATGGGAAGAAGCTTATCACGATAGACAAGTGGTATCCGTCTTCTAAGACTTGCAGACACTGCGGATATGTAAATGACAAGCTCACTATTGCGGACAGGAAATGGTCTTGTCCTGCTTGTGGAAGTATAATAGGCAGAGACATAAATGCAGCAATAAACATAAAAAATGAAGGCCTTAGGATGATATCCTAAATCCTAATCTTAGAAGGAACCGCGGGGCACGCGGGGATAGCCTGTTGATACTGGGAGGAACGCCTTCCTTGAGCAGGAAGCCCCGGCCTCTATAGGCCGGGCGAGCATGTCACAGAAGGACTACAAGTAAACTTCAAGAATTGTACATATAATACATACAAAAAAAGCTATATTTTGGGTATAATAAAATAAGTGGTATGTACAAGAAAGGTACAATAAATTATGTCCAAAAACGATTTTGCTTTTATTAAAAAAATTGGGGTCGATAAGGTTCCAAGCATAGATTCTCAAACAAAATTTCTTGAATGGCTGAAAGAAGAATCTCAGCCGTATCAAAACCTCATGACTTACTATCGCTGCGCTATGATGAGGGTTGAAACAAAGTTTAAAGTTCTCAATGAAGATCTTAAACTTCAGTACGACCAAAGCCCTATCGAAGCCATTCACTGCAGATTAAAGTCTCAGGGCAGCATTATGGAAAAGATGTCCAGAAGAAACCTTGATTATTCTGTTCAGTCTTTGGAAGAAAACATCTTCGACATTGCAGGCGTAAGAGTAATTTGTGCCTTTAAAGCTGATATTTATATGCTTGCAGAAGCATTTCTTTCACAAGATGACGTAACACTGATCGAAAGAAAAGACGACATAGAAAATCCTAAGAAGAACGGATACCGCAGCTTACATTTAATCGTAAGCGTTCCTATTTTCCTTCATAACGAAAGAAAAATGATGAAAGTAGAAGTTCAGTTTAGAACTCTGGCAATGGACCTTTGGGCAAGTGCAGAACACAAGCTTCGCTACAAGAAAGATCACGAGCTTACAGAAGGCGAAAACGAAGCACTTCTCGAATGTGCAGCAGGTTGTGCCGAAATCGACACAATGCTTGCATCATTGCACAAGAGAATTATCGCATTAGGCGAAGAGTAAATTATAAAGGCGACCCTTTATGGGTCGCTATTTTTATGCCAAAACGCTTTGGAAACTAATAATTGCTTTTCGCAGGTTTAAATGGTATACTTACATGTCTTTTTAACTTTTTTGTTCAAATAAAACTGTAATGAGAAGAAGAATTATTATTCTGCGCGGAAACATGATTAATCCGCCACCTGTAAAAGATAATAAATGTTTTGCAAGACCATATTTCACTATGGCCTAGTTTTAGTACGCATTTTTTATTTTACAGGAGAATATAGTGAATCAGTACAGTATCGATTTCTTAAAGAAAGAGTATGGAATTCCTGAAGATGTTATAAACCTTGTTAACGAGGCTCAAGAGGAGCTTACAGACAAGTTCAAGGCTTATGACGAAATTGCTGAATACAATCAGATGAAAATCCTTAAGGTATTCCATGACAATCACGTTAGTGAATCTCATTTTGCGTGGGCAAATGGCTACGGCCATGACGACCAGGGCAGAGACCTTGTTGGTAAGGTTTATGCAGACATCTTCAAAGCAGAATCTTGCATCGTAGGTCCTTTTGTTTGTGATGGTACTCACGCTCTTGCATGCACATATCTTGGCATTCTTCGTTCTGGCGACGAAATGATCTATTGCACAGGCAAGCCTTATGACACAATGGAAACTATTATTGGCCTTAAAGGCACAAGCAAGGGTACATTGTTTGAATATGGCGTTGGCTTTAAGCAGGTAGATCTTCTTCCTGGTTCAAACAATATAGATATTGAAGGTGTTAAGGCTGCAATTGGTCCTAAAACCAAAATGGTAATTATCCAGCGTTCCCTCGGTTATTCCTATAGACATGCATTTTCTATTGAAGAAATTAGAGAATGGGTAAAGGCTTGCAAATCTGTTAAGCCAGATGTTATTTGCATGGTTGATAACTGCTACGGTGAATTCCTTGACTTCGAAGATCCTATCGAAGCAGGTGTAGACATTATGGCAGGTTCTTTAATGAAGAATCCTGGTGGCGGAATTACAATGGGTGGCGGTTACATTGCAGGAAGAGCAGACCTTGTGGAAATGGTTTCCTACAGAGTAATTGCTCCTGGCCTTGGCACAGATTCCGGTCTTATGTACGACCAAACAAGAAGAATACTTCAGGGTATTTTCTGTGCACCACGTACAGTAAATGGTGCAATCAAAGGTGCAACCCTTGTTGCAAAAGTCTTTGAAAAACTTGGATACGAAGTATCCCCTAAGGCAGATGACCCAAGAAATGACATTGTTACAGCAATTAAGATGAATTCAAGGGAGCAGCTTATTGAATTCTGCAAGGCCGTTCAGTCTTCTAGTGCTGTAGGGGCTCATTATGCACCAGAACCTGGTAAGCCAGCAGGTTATAGCGACGAAGTAATTATGGCTTCAGGTTCATTTATTCAGGGTTCTACAATGGAAGTATCTGCAGATGCTCCATTAAGAGAGCCTTACATTGTTTATTATCAGGGCGGACTCTCATTTGAACACATTAAGTTTGTTTGCATGAATGTTGTCAGCACATTAAGAAAGAAGAATTTACTTTAAGGAGATTTATATAGAATGAAAAAGTCAGCTAAGTCCGCAATTATTTGGGTTGCGGTTATCATATTCAGCTACCTTCTTGCTATGGTTACACCAAGCGCAGAAGAAGGCCTGGGTATTTTTTCAATTATTCCATCAGTATTTTTAATCGTATCTATTTTCGCAACTAAGAGAATCCTTGAATCACTTACACTTTCCATCGTTATGGGCATAATTCTTGTAGATGGTTCAGATCTTCTTGGAACATTTACAGATCTTATGCTTGATACACTTGCAGGCGAAGATATTCCATGGATTTTCCTCGTTGGCGGTCTTATGGGTGTTATTATTGCACTTATCGAATACAGCGGCGGCGCAATGGCTTTCGCTAAGTGGATGGCATCTAAGGCAAAGTCTAGAGAGGCAATTATGTTCTGCACTTGGGTTGTGGGATTAGTTGTATTTGTAGACGACTATCTTAGTGCTCTTGTTGTAGGAAGCTGCATGAAGCCTCTTTCCGATGAAAAGAAGATTTCAAGAGAAATGCTTTCATTCATCGTAGACTCTACAGCATCTCCATCTTGCGTTTTAATTCCAATGTCTACATGGGGTGTTTTCGTTGCAGGTTTATTAGAATCTTGCGGCTGGGCTCCAGAAGGAGAGGGTCTTTCTTACTACATCAAGACAATT
>JAKSSI010000083.1 GCA_024403175.1 Clostridia bacterium | reverse complement strand
GTAAGTCTTATAAGTTTCTTACCAGATGAAAGCATAGTGCCCCGTTCTTGTGTTGGTTTTACGATACCAAGTTCAATGTAGCTTAATGAAGATACAGTAAGGATAGATGCTGCGATACCGAATGTAATCTGTGTAAGAATAGTACCTACGCAGTTTGGAAGCATGTATCTAACGAGCTGTCTCTTTGGAGATGCGCCCATAGATCTTGCAGATTCAACGTATTCAGAGTTTTTAACTGTAAGCATAGCTGCTCTTACGATTCTGGATCTGCCAGGAACGGAAGATACGGAAAGCGCAATAACAAGGTTTAATAAACCATTACCCAGTGTAGCAGCTACAGCGATAGCCATCAGCATTGATGGAATGGACTGGAAAATGTCCATGATTCTCATGATGAGGTTATCTATGGTTCCGCCGTAGTACGCGGCTATCGAACCTAGTACACCGCCTATCGCAAACGCAACTAATACGCAAAGTACACCGATAGGAAGAGAAATTCTTGTACCCATAAGAAGTCTTGAGAAGATATCTCTACCAAACTGGTCGGTACCCATGATATGGTCTTTGCTAGGTGGTTCAAGGAGACGATCATAGTCTGCCTTTGTATAATCGTAAGGAATAATGAATGGTGCGATTAAGGCTATGATGAGCAGAATCGCAATAATTACCATACCTGCAACAGCAAGCTTATTTCTCTTAAGTCTCTTCCAAGCTTCTCTTGCTGGTGTAGACCTAACTTCCTTGCCGTGGTTTCTGGCAATTTCCTTTTCTCTTTGTTTAATAACTACCTGCATGGCAGGTGTAAGTCTTTTTGCCATAATGCCTACCTCCTATGCTGTCTTAGCTGCAGCAGCCTTAGCCTTTTCAGCTTTCTTCATAGCGCGCTTCTGAGCAGCCATCTTGTTCTTAGCATTGAATGCATCCTTGAGTCTTGGGTCGATAACTGTATAAAGGATGTCCATGATAAGCATTACAATACTGAATGATACAGCCATGATAACAAGTCCACCTGTTACTGATGGCCAGTTTCTCTGGTTGATAGCGTTAAGCATATACTTACCTACACCATCGATAGAGAATATGGATTCTGCAATTACAGCACCACCAAGGGATACGCCGATACCATTACCGATATTAGCAACTACTGGAATAAGGCCATTTCTTAAGCCGTGCTTCATAATAACCTTGAATTCCTTCTGCCCCTTAGATCTTGCTGTTCTCATGTAGTCCTGTCTTACTACTTCGAGCATGGAGGAACGTGTTGTTCTTGCTGTGTTACCTGCGCCTGCAATACCAAGCATTACAACTGGCATAATCCAGCCGGAAATACCCGACATTGAAGTTGTAGCAGGAAGCCATCTGAGTTTAACTGCAAATACTACAAGCATCATAAGTGCAAACCAGAACTGTGGTACGGATACACCGATGAGTGCTGCTACCATTGAAACATTATCGATAGCGGAATACTGTTTTACCGCAGAAATAACGCCCAGCGGAATAGCTATAAGCATTGAAATTGCGATTGATGTGAAAGCAAGTCTTAATGTGTTAGGGAACTTCTGCATGAGTTCTTTCATTACAGGCTGCTTTGTTGTCCAAGACTTACCAAGGTCGCCCTTAGTAACAAGGTCAAATACGTAACGACCGTATCTAACAATGAACGGATCGTCTAAGTGCAGTTCTTCTCTAACCTGCTGTCTTACTTCAGGAGAAGCTTCTACACCAACGATGTTGTCTACTGGATCTCCAGGAGCTACTGCGGAAAGTGCAAATACAATGAAAAGCACACCGAGTATTACCGGAATCATAAGTAAAATTCTTTTAATGATATAATTTCCCATAATTTCGTCCTTTTCTAGTGCCGTCGTGGAAATAAATTCGTCAGCATTGCTGACATTAAATGCTTGTTCTAATTATACCAACCACCCCAATCTAATCTCTATCATCTTATACATTGTAGAGCCACAACATTTGTGTTTGTTTGCAAATCAACTATTAGGAACTAATATATTAATAGGTCAATAATTACAGTTCATAAGGAGGAAAGTACAATGTACCAATTCAGATCAGTAACAGACCATATTGAAGATCTCCACCAAAGAATTAGAAACCGTCTCATTATTATGGATTCTGAAAGAGCAACCCTTCAGGCCGAGGCATATAAGAAAAATGAGCATATGATTCCACCTCTTAAAAGAGCTTGGACTACGAAATATATTTGTGAGAATGTTTCGTATCCTGTATATGATTTCGAAAATATTGTCGGAAGTACAGGAAAGAACTTCTGCGGTACCGGTGTCGACCCAATTTGGAAAGGCATTGGTTGGCTGCCTAATGACATAAGAAAAGGTAAATTCGATCTTAAAGAAGACGGAATGTATCACAACAGAAACACTCAGGAAGTTTTAATTGCAATGCCAAAGGAAGATTACGAGGCATTAATCGCAATGGAAGACTTCTGGGAAGAAAATAGACTTGCTGCTATTGCAACTACATGGCGCCCAGATGGCTTTGACCAGTTTGCTGCCACTGAAGCAACTGTTTATAAACCAAACGATAAGGTTATCGAAGCAGCTGCCGGCCACATTATTGCAGGATATAAGAAAATTCTTAATACAGGCTATGGTGCAATAAGAAAGCAGGCTCAGGATTGGCTCGACGCCCACAAGGGTAATATGAGAGGCAAAGAATTTAAGCAAGCCATCTTCTATCAGAGTGCTATTTGGGCATGCGATGCAGGTTCTGCACTTTGCAAAGGATATGCAGGCGAATGCAGAAAACAAGCCGAAGAAAAGCCTTCCCCAAGAAAAGAAAAATTATTAGAAATTGCCGATAGCCTTGAATGGATTTCCGAAAATCCAGTAAGAACATTTAAGGAAGCTTGTCAGGCCGTTGTTATGATGCAGATTCTTTTAAACATTGAAGCATCTCATCCGGGTCTTGCAATTGGCCGTTTCGATCAATACACTTGGCCGTTCCTCAAGAAGGATTTAGAAGAAGGAAGACTTACAGAAGATGAAGCACAGGAAGTTTGCGACGAATTCTTCCTTAAGCTCAACTGCTTCTATAAAGGTGGTGCAACAGGTATCGCTCAAATTACAGGTATCGGAAACACATGGCAGCATACAACAATCGGCGGCGTAGATCCTAAGACCGGCGAAGATGCTACAAACCCTGTAACTTATATGGTTCTTGAAACTTTAGGCAGACTTCAGCTTCACGACCCAACAATTTCTCTTAGAATTAACAAGAATACACCTCAAAAGCTTTGGGAATGCGCTATAGCAACTTCAAAGAAGGTAGGAGGCCTGCCTTTATACCAGAATGACGATGTAATCATTCCTGCTGTACAAAGAGAAATGGGATTCTCCTTGGAAGATGCAAGAGACATTGGATTTATCGGATGCCAGGAAATCGTAGGTTCCGGAAACGAATATCCAGCTTGCACAGGTCCTGCAACAAATAAGGAAAAGGTTCACTGGGGCGTTGCACTTACTATGGCTCTTAACAATGGTGTTAACCCATTTAACGGAGCTGATAGTGGAATCCGTACAGGTTACCTTTATGAAATGAAATCAATCGACGATGTAAAGTCCGCTTTAGAAAAGATTGTTACTTACCTATTCAACTGGGTTGCAACAATGAACAATATGGCTGAGTATATCGCAATGAGATACGTACCACATGCAGCACTTTCCATTACTTTGGATGGTTGCATGGAAAAAGGTATGGATGCTGTTGAAGGCGGTGCTAAGTACAATTCATTCGGAAGCTGTGCCTGCGGTCTTGCAACAATTGCCGACAGCCTTTCTGCAATTGAATACTTATGCTTCGACAAAAAGAAATGCACAACAAAAGAACTCTACGATGCCGTTATGGCAAACTGGGAAGGCTATGAAAGCTTAAGAGCACTTTCAAAGAAAGAAGTACCTCACTTTGGTAACAACGACGAATATGCCGACAAGTATATGAATTGGGTTACTACTTTATACAGAGGTCTTTGCGATGGTTGGACTACAGAAAGAGCTACTCTTTACAGAGCAGGTATGTTCTCTGCAGCAGACCACGTAATGCAGGGTTACCACACTTGGGCTACACCTGATGGAAGAAAATCTGGCGAAGCAATTGCAGATGCTGCATCTCCTTCTCAGGGCGCAGACAAGAATGGTCCAACTTCTATCTTTATGTCTTCTGTAGCTTACGATCAGAGCAGGTTTATGAACAGCTTAGCTCTTAACCTTAGATTCACACCTACAGCACTTAAGACAGACTCTGATATTGAAAAGCTCATCGCAATGATTAAGACTTACTTCAATGCAGGTGGTATGGAAGTACAGTTCAACATTGTTGATACAAAGACTCTCTACGACGCAATGGAAAAACCTGAAAACTACACCAACCTGGTTGTAAGAATTGCAGGTTACTCTGCTTACTTCATTCAGATGACTAAGGATATGCAAAAAGATATCATTGCACGAAACGAAAACACTTTGTAGCTAATACAATAGTTAATACAAATCTTTCTAAATTAAAAGGCCCGGGGTATACCCGAGCCTTTTAATTATATTACATTACTTTTTATTCATATACTGTTCTACAAGATTGTGATAATTGCTAAAGAGCATTCTATCAGCATTATTCACAAGTTCTTCAACGGACCAGCTTTCGCCCTTTGCCTTAGCAGCTGTTGCTATAGGCATTGGGTCGGAATAGAGTCTTATAGAATTACCTGAAAGTGCAAAAACACTGCCTGTAATCTTAGATGCAGCATCTGTGCAAAGATAAGATATAAACGGTGTGAGTTCTTCAGGAAGAGGAGTTCTATCAGTGCTTGGTGCAGCACCTTCTCCACCCCATGCTTTATCATCGGAATCAACTGTTTTATCAAACATAGCCAAATCTACTGCAGCACGAGTACGAGCAAAAGGAGAAAATGCATTAGCAGTAATTCCCTTATCTCTATATTCGATTGCAAGCGCTCTTGTTAAACCAACAACACCTGCATTTGCTGTGCAGTATTCCGCATGCTTAATGATATCGCCAAGAAAAGCTCTGGATGTGCAGTTAATAATTCTGCCCCAACCATTTTCAAGCATATAAGGAACTGCATGTCTTAAAACATTAAAGTATCCTCTTGGCTTTACAGCGTTTACCTTATCAAACAATTCCGGTGTCATCTTTTCAAATGGAGAGAAACCGAAACCGCCTGCAACATTTACAACGATGTCTACTTTTCCAAAATTGTCTATAGCGGCTTTAGTGAGTTTAGCAGCTTCATCAAAATCAGAAATATCAGCAAAACATGCTACTGCTTTTCCGCCGTTATCTCTAATTGTCTGCGCTGTAGTTTCAGCATCTCCGCCGTAACGCTTAAATTCATCTGCAACCCACTGTCTTTGTTCTTCGCTAAGACGAGCAAGTTTTGCATCATCTAATTGGGAGTCTACATTGTGTCCAGGTTTTCTGTTATTTGTAATAACAGCTGCGCCTTGCTCAGCTAATGCAATTGCAATAGCTCTACCAACGCCTTGTCCTGAACCTGTTACTATGGCAACCCTTCCTTCAAGGTATTTTTTATCTGCCATGTTATTCCTCCATCAAATCAACAAAATTATAAATTAAATAATCTTGTTATCTACAAGTGACTGATATTCCTCTTCTGACATACCGAGGAATCCGCAATATACGTCCTTATTTGAGCTTCCGTATGGGCCTGGGTTGATAGGTCTAATATCGCCAGATTCAAAATTAAGAGGAAGTGTTGGTACGTAAACGCCATCAAGAACATTGCCTCTAGCATCCTGAACGAATTCATACTTTTCAGTATCCATCCATCTTAAGATGCCAGACTCTGCATCGCGACTTCTCTTTCTAAGCATATCTGCAGGACCTAATACTGCGCCGCATGGAATCTGAAGTTCAACAGCAAGCTTATTCATTACATTTCTCTTCTGCATTGTATAAGTCCACTTCTGAATTTCAAAATCGAGAGCGTGTCTGTTTTCGTATCTTAATGCAGGAGTCTTGTAACGCAGGTCTTCGAGAAGATCTTCTCTGCCCATAGCCTTGCAAAGCTTTTCAAAATCCTGATATTCAGGTTCTGGTCTGCAGCAAATTGCTACATAATTTCCTGTAATATCATTACCCTGACAAGGATAGATGTTCCAAGGAGCTGTTGGTTCTACGCCTCTATAAGAGTTGCCCGGACGTCTTACATTTCCGTTTGTTGCATAGTATTCAGCAAAAGACTGACGGCTCTGAGAAACTACT
>JAKSSI010000082.1 GCA_024403175.1 Clostridia bacterium | reverse complement strand
GTAAGAGCTGTTACTCAGGACGATGCTCATATCCTTCTTGCAAAGGAACAGATTCAGGACGAAGTAGTAAGAATTACTCAGCTTCTCGATGAAATGTACGCTGCATTCAATCTTCCATATAAGATTGTTCTGTCAACTATGCCAGAAGATCATATCGGAACACGTGAAGATTGGGAAAAAGCAGAAAACGCTCTTGCTGATGCTATTACATCTATCGGTAAGACTTATGAAATCAACCCTGGCGACGGTGCCTTCTACGGCCCTAAGCTCGACTTCCATGTAACAGACTCTCTTGGCAGAGTATGGCAGTGCGGTACATGTCAGCTTGACTACCAGCTCCCTGGAAGATTCAATCTTGAATACACAGATGCTAACTCTGAAAAGCAGGTTCCAGTAATGATCCACAGAGTAGTATATGGTTCTCTTGAAAGATTCATCGGTGTAATTACAGAACACTTTGCTGGTGCATTCCCATGCTGGCTTGCTCCACTCCAGGTTAAGATTCTTCCTGTTACAGACCGTGCTTATGACTATGCAGACAAAATTAAGGCTGTACTTGATAAGCAGGGCTATAGAGTTCAGGTTGATAAGAGAAATGAAAAGACTGGACGTAAGATCAGAGATGCACAGCTTGAAAAGGTTCCATACATGATCGTTGTTGGAGACAGAGATATTGAAAACAATACTATGGCTTTAAGAAGCAGATCTGAAGGCGAACTTGGTACAATGACTCTCGAACAGTTCGAAAGAATTATCGCTGAAGACGTTGATAACAAGTTAATCAAGTAGTATCAGGCTCCCGCATTTTAGCGGGAGCATTTTTTTAACTATGAATATAAGAAGAAGTAGCGGAGTTTTGCTCCCAATATTTTCATTACCAAGTAAATACGGTATAGGTACTTTAGGCCGAGCAGCCTATGATTTTGTGTACTTTCTTTCAGAGGCTGGCCAGTCTTGGTGGCAGATGCTTCCGGCAGGCCCAGCTGGCGCAGGAAATTCTCCTTACCACAGCCTTTCATCCTTTGAAGGAAATCCTCTTTTTATAGACCTTGATTTGCTCATAGCCGATGGAAAGCTTGATAAGTCTGAAGTTGAAGCCATAGATTGGGGCACAAACCCAAGCCGCGTAGATTATGACAAGGTAAAGGCTGGTAGAGAGAAACTCTTCGCAAAGTTTACAAAAGAAGAAATTCAGGGCTTTTTTAATAAGCAGTGGGCTGATTTAAGAGAATATGCTCATAGCAAAGGGGTCGGTCTTATGGGCGACGTTCCTATTTATGTGCCTCTTGATTCATCCGACGTAGAGGAAAACAAGAAGTTCTTCCAACTTGATGAAGAAGGAAGGCCTACAGCCGTTGCGGGTTGCCCTCCAGACTATTTTTCAAAAGACGGTCAGCTTTGGAACAATCCTCTTTACGACTGGAATAAGATGAAAGAAGACGGCTACGGATTCTGGATTAGAAGGGTCGGAAAGGCGGCTGAAATGTACGATATGATTCGTATAGATCACTTTAGAGGGTTGGCTTCATATTGGTCTGTGCCAGCAGGTGCTAAAACTGCGGCAGAAGGTCACTGGGAACCGGGCCCAGGCCTTGATTTTGTAAATGTGCTTACTTCTTGGTTCCACGAAACTAAGTTTATAGCAGAAGATCTTGGCACTATGACACCAGACGTTATAGAACTTCTAAATAGAAGCGGTCTTCCGGGTATGAAAGTATTAGAATTTGCCTTCGACCCAACTGGCAGCAGTGCATATCTGCCTCACAAAATTGAGGAAAACAGCATTTGCTATGTAGGAACTCACGACAATGCCCCTGTAATGCAGTGGCTTGAAGAAGCTGACGAAGAAGAATTGGCGTTTGCGAAGGCTTATCTTGGACTTAATGATGAAGAAGGCTATAACTGGGGCTTTATTCGCGGCGGCATGCAGACAAAATCTACTTTGTTTGTAACACAGATGCAAGACTATTTGGGTCTTGGCAAAGAATCAAGAATTAACACTCCTGGCACTGTTGGAAACGAAAATTGGTCTTGGCGAATGTCAAAAGATGCATTAACACCAGAGCTTTGCCAGAAGATGCTTGATTATACTAGAACATTCGGGAGAATATAAAAATGGTTAGAAATATTTGCAGAGATTTATTTATCTTAGGCCAAAAGGCTGCTCCTGCCACAGAGGCGGATAATCAGCTAGTTCAGGATTTAATAGATACTCTTGCTGCTCATAAGGATAGATGCGTAGGCATGGCTTGCAATATGATAGGCGTGCCAAAGGCGATTATAGTAATTGCTATGGGGCCTTTCCAGGTGCCTATGATTAACCCTGTAATTGTTAGAAAGACTAAGGAATATAAGACAGAAGAGGGTTGCCTTTCTTTAGATGGTGAAAGAGAATGCACTCGCTATGAAAAGATTGAAGTTGAATATTACGACCAAAACTGGCAGAAGAAGAGAAACAAGTACACCGGTTTTACTGCGCAGATTATTCAGCACGAAATTGATCATTTGAACGGGATTATTATCTAATAATGGATATCAAAGTTTTTCCACAATTTAATAATATCGTGGCTGGGTTTACCACAAAGCCTGATGATTCGGATAGTAGAAGATCTAAAATGGTCCTGGACAATCCTAATACTTATGTTATTAGACCTCGTCAGGTGCACGGAAATGATGTGCTTGCCATTAAGGAAGATATGCTTGGCGAAAACCATTACATAGAGATTCCAGAAATGGACGGCCTTATTACCAATCTTAAGGGAGTTCTCCTTACAAGTACTCACGGAGATTGCATTCCTGTTTATGCGGTAGATCCTATAAAGAACGTTATAGGCGTAGCACATGCGGGTTGGAAGGGCACTGCTCTTATGATAGCTCAAAAGCTTATTGAGGCTATGACTGCTACTTATAACTGCCAGCCTAAGGACATTCAGTGCTATATTGGTCCAGGCATAGATAAATGCCACTTTGAATTTGGCTTAAAAGAGGCCGAAGAGCACTTTTTTACACCGAATCCAAGTACTAGAGCCTTTATTGCAAAAGAACTGCCAGAAGGCAAGATTTTGCTGGATTTAAAGGGTATTAATAAGCACTTTTTGATGAATGCAGGTGTTCCTGAAGAGAATATAGAAGTAAGCTCTGAATGCACTTACTGCGATGTAGAAAAATATTATTCGTATAGGCGTTGCAAGGACACAAAGCGTATGCTTGCCTATATAGAGATGATATAATAAAAGAAAAAGGGATATAAACGGAGGTACAAAATGAATCAGACTATTAAGGATATGCTTGAAAGACGTAGCTGCAGAAAGTTTAAGTCAGAAATGGTTCCAATCGGTATTATCAACCAGATTGTTGAAGCTGGCCTTTACGCTGCAAGCGGCCATGGTAAGCAAGCTACAAGAATTGTAGTTATTACAAATAAAGCTATTAGAGATAAGTTTATGGTAGATAACCGTAAGATTGGCGGCTGGGATGAAAGTGTCGACCCATTCTACGGCGCTCCAGTTATTCTTCTTGTTTTAGCAGATAAATCTGTTCCAACAAGCGTTTGCGATGCAAGCCTTGTAATGGGCAACCTTATGCTTGCTGCTCATTCTCTTGGAGTCGGTAGCATTTGGATTAACAGAGCTAGACAGGAATTCGAAATGGACGAATATAAGGAATTCCTTAAGGAAATTGGTCTTGAAGGAGATTTTGAAGGTGTAGGCCACTGCGCTATCGGCTATATAGACGGAGAACTCCCAAAAGCTGCTCCAAGAAAGACAGATCATGTTATTTATGTTGAGTAATATGCCAGAATCCATTGATTTAAAAAGAGAATATGCGGTTTTAGCGCTTGTGGTAGATAAGGCCGAGCCTGAACTTTTATTTGAGGTAAGAGCAGCCGGAATAAACCAAGGCGGGGAAATTTGTTTTCCTGGTGGAAGAATTGAGGCGGGGGAGACTATGGTCGAGGCTGCTTTAAGAGAAACTGCCGAAGAAATTGGCCTAGATACTTCAAAGATCGAGATTATAAAGCCTCTTAAATATTTAAGCCAGATAAATCGCAATGTTTATCCAATTTTGGCAAAAATCTCCGAAGAGGATGCTAAAAATCTTAAGTTGAACCCTGCTGAAGTGTCAGAAGTGTTCACTGCGCCTATTTCTTTCTTTAAAAACACAACACCTACCAGAGCTTCATACAAATATAAGCCGTCTTTTGATGCGGATTTTCCGTTTGAAGCCTTTGGAATTACCCCTGATTATAGGTGGTACGAACCAAAAACAGAGGTTGTAGCCTGGAATTTTGAGGGTCGCCTTATATGGGGAATGACCGCCAGACTCATTGATGGCAATTTAAACGACATATAATAGAAAATAATTTAATTTAGACACACATTCTTCACAAAACCCCGGTTGACATTATAGCCATCCGGGGTTATATTATACGTAGTTGTTAGCACTCAGGTTTGCGGAGTGCTAACAAGAGAGGTATCACATGGATTTAAACGAAAGAAAACTAAAGATTCTGCAGGCAATTGTTGCAGACTTTATATCAACTTCCGAACCGGTCGGAAGCAGAACTCTTTCAAAGAGGCTCGATCTAGACCTCAGTCCGGCAACCATTCGAAATGAAATGAGTGATTTGGAAGATATGGGTTATTTAACTCATCCTCATACCTCAGCCGGAAGAGTTCCATCTGATAAAGCTTACAGATTATATGTAGATGAACTTATGAATATGTCTGATTTGCCAGACGATCATAAGCAGCAAATCGAAGCTAAGCTTTCTAAGGATGTTGAAGAACTTGATCAGACAGTAGAGCATGCAGCACATCTGCTTTCTGAAATGACAAATCTCGTAAGTTTTGCCATTACACCAAACAGAGCTGAAAGCAAAATAAGCTACATTAACTTCCTCCCAGTAGATGAGGGAACAGTAGTTCTTATGATAGTTTGTGAAGATGGTAAAGTTACAAACTCCGCAATCAAACTCAACTGCAAATATACGGAAGAACAGCTCACACTTATGAGCAAGGTTATGACTCATAACTTTAAGGGCAAAACAATTTCTGCTGTACTTACAGCAAACATTGCAGATTTGTTTGAAAACGATATGCAGGCTCTTTCCGATATGGGTGCAAATGTAGCTCCTTCATTTATGAAGACTCTTGAAAAGATGCTTAATGTAGACCTCTACATGGACGGCTATTCAAACATCTTTGCACTGCCTGAATACAACGACGTAAACAAGGCGAAGAACTTCTTAAATACAGTTACAAACAAAGACGAGTTTACAAACGTTTTGGTAAATAGAGAAAACGGTCTTTCAATTACCATCGGAGATGAAAACTCTCCAGACCTTTCAGACTGCGCACTTATTACAGCAGACTACAAGGTAAACGGAAAGATGGTTGGAAGACTCGGTGTTATCGGTCCAAAGCGTATGAAATACGATGAAGTAACATCAGTAATCAAATACATCACAGAAAACCTCAATCAAACATTTGAGATTGAAGGCGACATTCAGGAAGGAGAGGACGAATGAGCGAAGAAGAAAAGGTAGTTCAAGAATCTGAAGCAACCGAAGAAGTAAAAGAAGAAGTAGAAACTCATGGTGAGGATGCAGCCGAAGAAGCGCAGACTCAAGAAGAAAAAGCAGAAGAAACTTCCGAAGAAAAAAAGGAAGATGATATTCAGGATAAGTATTTAAGACTTATGGCTGAATACCAAAACTTCAGAAATAGAACTGCTAAAGAAAAAACTGCATTGGACATTCTCCAAGTAATAGATAATTTCGAAAGAGCAATGGCTCAAAAGCCTGAAGCCGACCCATTCGCAGACGGTATGGAGCTTATCCTTAAGCAGCTTTTATCAGTACTTGAAAAGAATCACATTGCTGAAATAGAAGCTGAAGGAAAACCTTTCGATCCAAATTACCATAACGCTGTAATGGCAATTGATGCTCCAGAAGGCGTTGAACCAAACACAGTTATAAATGTTCTTCAAAAGGGATATGTTTTAAATAATAAAGTAATCAGAGCTGCAATGGTTGCAGTTTCCAAGGATGAATAATCAGGAGGCACAAAAATGGCTAAAGTTATAGGTATTGACTTAGGTACAACAAACAGCTGCGTAGCAGTACTCGAAGGTGGCGAACCAGTAGTAATCGCAAACGCAGAAGGTAATAGAACAACACCATCTATCGTAGGTTTCACAAAGGGTGGCGAAAGACTCGTAGGCGAAACAGCTAAGAGACAGGCTATCACAAACCCAGAAAGAACAATCTCTTCCATTAAGAGACATATGGGTACAAACCATACAGTAACAATCGATGGCAAGGATTACACACCGCAGGATATTTCCGCTATGATTCTTGCAAAGCTTAAGGCAGACGCAGAAAGCTA
>JAKSSI010000081.1 GCA_024403175.1 Clostridia bacterium | reverse complement strand
CAAGGTTTACTATGTCGCCAGCCTTTTTCTTAAGCAGTGTGGTTTCAGCCCCTGTATGAGGAATAATCGAAACCCTAAACTCGCTGTCGTCTACATAAGCCACTGTAAGGCTTATGCCATCTATACAAATCGACCCTTTTTCAACCACCAGGTGCAGTATTTCAGGGCCCGCATTTATAGATACCCAAACCGCATTTCCTTCTGGTTTTAGAGTCTTAATAGTACCTGTGCCATCTATATGACCACTAACTATATGACCACCAAATCTTCCGCCGGCTGCCATAGCTCTTTCGAGATTTACTTCAGCCCCTATAGGCAGCTTTCCAAGATTGGTTCTTCTAAGAGTTTCAGGCATTACGTCTGCTGTAAAGCCATCGCCTCTTAAAGAAGTAACCGTAAGGCACACACCGTTAACGGCTATACTATCGCCTATCTTGGTACCTTCTAATACAACATTGGCTTTAATATCTATGCTGCCTGATTCCTGGCCGCTTAGAACCTTTGCCAATTTTCCTTTTTCTTCAACTATTCCGGTAAACATTTTTTACTCCTTAAATCCTGCTTCGTAGTGAATAAGCACATCATTTCCAAAGCAAGTTACTTTCGGATTTGTAAGAATAAGAGCATCTTCAACTTCTTCAACGCCGCTTCCGCCAACTGGGCTAAATTTTGCAGCGCCTCCAAAGACTTTTGCCCCTACATAAGTGTAAATTGCATTAACTTTCTTGGAGTTTACAAAAGACCAGTTTATGTTACTACCGCCTTCTACCAAGATTGCATCAATCTTTCTTTTGCCAAGTTCTACAAGTGCTTCATTTATGATTACATGGCCATCTTCAAGCCCAACTTGTACAATTTCTACGCCCTTATCCTCTAATAAAGCCTTCTTTTCTTCGCTTATTTCTGGTCCGCACACCACAATCAGTGAATAATCCTTAGCGGTTTGTACCAGCTTTGAATCTTCAGGAATTCGAAGCTTTGTATCAAGTACTATACGCTTTGGGCTACGCTTTCCTTCTAAGCGGCAGTTAAGCATTGGATTGTCAGCTAAAACTGTTCCTATACCCACCAAAATCCCCGGATAGAGAGCTCTAAGCTCCTGTACGTGCAATCTTGCCTCTTCACCTGTTATCCACTGTGATTTGCCCGTTTTTGTGGCTATTTTGCCATCTGCAGTCATAGCATACTTAAGCACTACATAAGGTTCGCTCTTGCTTATGAAGTGGAAGAACACTGGGTTTAATTCGTCGCATTCTTCCCTCATAAAGCCATCTATTACTTCAATACCCGCATTTCTTAAAATTTCAATGCCTTTGCCTGCCACCAAAGGGTTTGGATCCGCCGACCCAACATATATCTTCTTAATACCAGATGCTATAACTGCATCTGTGCAAGGAGGCTGCTTACCATGATGACAACAAGGTTCAAGTGTTACATACATTTCAGCGCCTTCAGCTGATTCTGTAAGGTTTTTAAGGGCATTTCGCTCAGCATGCAAGGAACCATAGATTTCATGGTACCCTTCCCCTATAATTCTGCCGCCCTTTACTATAACCGCACCTACCAAAGGATTTGGATTAGTAAAGCCTGCGCCCTTTTTAGCCAGTTCTATGGCTCTTAACATATATTCTTTATTTGGCATAATCTTTTCTCCAAAACAAAAAACATGCTCTAAAAGCATGTTCTTCGGGTTACCTATTATTAGCAAATGAAAAGCCCCTCGAAAATCGAGGGGCGTAATAACAAAATACTAAAACAGTTTCTGTTTTCTCTTCTACCATCCAGACTATACTGTCGGTACCGGAATTACACCGGTTCATGCGCTAAGGCTTAGCCTTATTGCTCGCGGACTATACCGCCGGTGGGGAATTTCGCCCCGCCCCGAAGAATTATTCTTTTATACTGTTAGTATACTACTAATTCGTATTTAATAAAAGTGCTAATTAGTTGATTTTATTGTTAATTGTTTTTCATATGTACATCGAGCTGGTTGAATGGAATAACGATTCCGTTAGCTTCAAATGCTGTCTGTACATCGGAAAGAAGTGCAAAGTATGTATCCCAATAGTTTGCGGAATTGCACCATGCTCTGAGCTGCATCTTTACGCCATTTCCTGCGCCGTAATCAATAACTCTTGCGAATGGAGCTGGATCAGCAAGAACAAGAGCCTGCTTTTCGCATACGTCGAGAAGAATGTTTCTTACCTTTGCTGGGTCGTTGCCTGCAACAGAGAATGTAAGATCTACTCTTCTTAAATCCTTTTCAGAGAAGTTAACAATAACACCTGTGGAAAGGCTGCTGTTTGGAGGATATACAACCTTGTTATCTACTGTATCACTCTTTGTAGCGCAGATGTTGATAGCTTCAACTGTACCGTCGTTGCCCTGAGCGCTAATGTAGTCGCCAATCTTGAAAGGACGTGTAAGGATAATCATAACGCCGCCAGCAAGGTTGGAAAGTGTACCGTTAACAGCAAGGCCTACGCAAACACCAAGAGATGCGATAACAGCGGAAATACCGGATGTTTCGATTCCAAGGTATCCAACAAGGCATACAACAACTAAAATCTTAAGACCAATCTGAAGAATGTGGCTAAATGTCTTTGTAAGTGTAACATCAAACTTTCCGCTTTCTTCAATCTTCTTGAAGACCTTCTTGCAAATGGTGTTGATAACACCAAAACCGATAATGAGAACTACAAGAGCAATAATTACCTTAATGCCTGTGCTTGCAGCCCAACTAAGAATATTTTCTAAAATATTTTGCATTATTTACCTCCCGATAAATGCAAGCTATAACTTAAACTACTTAATAGCCTTGATGCCATGCTTTTCTGCATAACCTGTAAGGATGAGAGTAAGAGCGCCGTCACCTGTTACGTTGCAAGCTGTACCGAAGGAATCCTGAAGAGCGAAGATAGCAAGGATAAGTGCTGTACCTGCTCCGTCGAATCCGAGTACGGAAATAACGATACCAAGGGAAGCCATAACTGTACCACCAGGTACGCCAGGAGCTCCTACTGCGAAGATTCCAAGAAGTACGCAGAAGAGAATCATTGTACCAACACTTGGAAGTGTACCGTAAAGCATAAGGTTAATAGCCATGCAGAAGAATACTTCTGTGAGTACAGATCCGCACAGGTGAATGTTAGCGAAAAGTGGAATACCGAAGTCTACCATATCCTTACGAAGAACGCTGCTCTTGTGTGCACATTCAAGCGCAACAGAGAGTGTAGCTGCAGAAGACATTGTGCCAACAGCTGTAAGGTATGCTGGAAGATAGTGCTTAAATACTTCCTTAGGGTTCTTTCCAGAGTAGATACCAGCAACTGTGTAAAGAACTGCCATCCATATGAAGTGTCCAACCATTACGATAAGAATAATCTTAATGAATACAGGGAACTGTACTGTGATTGTTCCGTCGTAAGAGAGGCACCAGAATGTAAGACAAATATATACAGGAAGAATTGGAATCATAATCTTCTTTACGATTTCAAGAACAACGTTCTGGAATTCACCAAGAAGATCGATAATCTTCTGAGACTTTGTCCATGTAGCTGCAAGTCCAACTAAGAGAGAGAATGCAAGTGCAGACATTACTGGCATAATCTGTGGAATTGCAAGTGCAAAGATGTCTGCAGGAAGGTCCTTAACGGAAGCATCTGCTGCAATTGAAAGATGCGGAATAATTGCGTAGCCTGCTGCTGTGCTTAAGAGAGCTGCAAGTACAGAAGAGCAATATGCAAGTACTACAGCAACACCTAAAAGCTTAGATGCATTCTGGCCAAGTGTTGTAATGGATGGTGCAATAAATCCGATTACGATAAGTGGTACGCAGAACATGATAACCTGTCCGAGAACGTTCTTTACAGAAACTACTACAGACATAACACCAACGTTTGTGATAGCGATACCAAGAATGATACCTAAAACGATACCAACAAGAAGTCTAAAAGGAAGACTCTTAAAGAAATTTTTCATCTTAATTCTCCTTAAAAAAATATATATTATTTCCTATCCTTTTTATCAAAGTGGGGCTTATTTCCGCCCACTTTCTTACCTTCGCTCTTAAGCTTTTTCGCAGTTTTTGGTTTCATTACAGAATAGCCAAAAGACCCAAGTCTTTTTTCTGCAATTCCGTAATATTCGCCGTGGATATATGCCACCAAACCTGCCTTTTCGTAAGCAATTCTGCCAGTCTTTTGAACCAGTTCTTCATTTACATGAACGCCTACAATTTCAGCCATAAACATAACGTGCGACCCCAGTTTTTTAGTACCAACAACCTTGCATTCAAGATTAATTGGCGCCTCAGCAATCATAGGGCACTTCACGGTATCTCCGTAGACCTTTGTAAGCTGCATAGTTTCGAATTTGTTTTCGTCTTTGCCGCTTCTGCATCCACAATGATCCATTGCAAAAACCAAATCCTCATTAGGAATATTAATTACAAATTCTTTGGTCTTCTTCAGCATAGGGAAAGAATGTCTGTTTTCTCTAACGCTGATATATGTCATTGGAGGTTCGGAATTAATAATACCTGTCCAAGCAATGGTTATGATGTTGTCTTCTTTTCCATCAGAGCAACTCACCATAACGCTTGGAAGTGGTGCCATTAATGTACCAGGATTTACTGAAACCTTCTTCTCTGCCATTATGTTTTCCTTTATATAATACTGTAAGTTATATTTTCTTTGTCAAATCTTTCGGAAGCCATTTTTATAGCCACTTCAGATGCATCGCACAAAACAAAGTGCATACCCTTTTTAGCAGCCGCAGCTCCTAAGGTACCACTGCCGCAGAAAAAGTCTGCGCACACGCCATCTTCTGGGCAAAAGCTTTCTAATATTATATCTAAAAGCTTTTCTGGCTTTTGTGTGGCATAGCCAGTACGTTCAGAAGAAGTTCTTCCAACCATATCTATAGCCACCACATCTTTTCTATTTACAAGAGTATACCACTTTCCTTGTTCATCGCAAAATTCTTCTACACCCTTAAATCTATAAGGTCTGCCGCCTCTGTTATATGAAACTTCTTTCTGAGGCTTAAAGTAGTATTCTTTTGTCTTGGAGTAGACCAAAATGCTGTCGTGCTTTTTGGCAAAATACTTGCCTTTCATGCCGCCGCTTTTGTAGCTCCAAATGATTTCGTTTATAAAGTTTTCAGCTCCGAAAATCTCGTCGGCTAAAACCTTCACATAATGCACTGCATGAGTATCCAAATGAATAGCCACACTGCCGCTATCTTTTAAAAGATCTTTTATAAGCATAAGTCTTAAAGTAAGCATTCCAAGATATTCATCAAGGCTACCCCACTTATCCTTATAAACCATAGTCTTTTTCTTTTCGCCGTCTTTTTTTACTGTAGCTCTATAGTTTTCGCCAGAGTAAAAAGGCGGGTCGATATATACAAAATCAAAACGAGCGCCCTGATTTCTTGCTTTCAGCATAAAAACAGCATTATCGCCGAGGGCTATAAAGTTGCCCTCAGCTGACAATGCTGTATCTAGCGTAATTTTAGGATCTAGGCCTAAATATTCACTTTTAGCAGCCGAATATATAGCTGGAAGTCTTTCTAGATTTCCCATACTCGGCATTATACCACAAATATTACAGTCTCTGCATATTTCTGTTGATAACTTCTGTCTGCATTTCCTGGTTGAGCTGTACGAAGTAAGCGGAGTAACCAGCAATTCTGATAAGAAGTTCTCTGTGGTTTTCTGGGTGTTCGTGAGCGTCGATAAGAGTTTCCTGTGTAACAACGTTGAACTGAACGTGCTTTCCACCGTTTCTTAAGTATGTTCTGATAAGGTTAGCGAACTTTGTCTTATCTTCAACTGTCTTAAGGTTGTTTGGATCGAACTTCATGTTAAGAAGTGTAGCCTGGAATGGATCCTGGTCAATCTTCATAGCGGAGTTCATAACAGCTACTGGGCCGTTCTTATCTCTGCCCTGCATTGGAGACATTGTACCGTCTGCAAGGAGTGTGCCAGCCTTTCTTCCGTCTGGTGTAGCACCAGTAAGAAGACCACCTGGCTGGTGAGATGTAATGGAGATACCGCATGGTACTGTTGTACCACCAGTGATTGTCTTCATTGTTGGAACGAAGTCTGTGAAGAGCTTGTAGCACTTGGAAGCCATTTCATCTGCATATGGATCGTCGTTGCCGTACTTTGGAGCAGCAAGGAAGTCAGCCTGCATATCTTCATAGCCAACCCAGTCAGCTTCAAGAGCATCATAGAGCTGCTTCATTGTGTACTTCTTTTCGTCGAATACAAGCTTCTTGATAGCTGTAAGGGAGTCAGCTACGTTAATCATACCGATTGTGCAAACAGAAGATGTATTGTCGAATGCGATGTCGTGTCTTGTCCAGATATCCTTACCAGATTCGATACCGTCGTGC
>JAKSSI010000080.1 GCA_024403175.1 Clostridia bacterium | reverse complement strand
CACCCTCTACGTATTCATGTTCAAGATATCCATCGTGGCTATCTATAAGTTCTGGGGCCAATCCACTGCCTTTTAGTTTTTTATATAAATTTTCTTCTTTGACATAGTCCATTCTAGACGCGTAGGTCTTGCAGACTATGCCATTTTTTATTTCAATCTTGTTCTTCATTACTAAATATTCAAAATTATAGTTGCCAAAGTCATGTAAACCATAAGTGAAAGTGCATCTACAATAGTTGTGATGAATGGAGATGCCATAACTGCAGGGTCGAAACCGAGCTTTTTAGCAAGAAGCGGAAGTGTACAACCAACCAGCTTTGCGATAACTACAGTAACTGCCAATGTAAGCGCTACAACCAACGCAACAAGAACAGTAATTGAAGGGTTGTGCATAAGAGTATGGTCTACAAGCATAATCTTGCAGAACGCAAACGCAGAAAGTGCTACGCCGCAAAGAATGGATACTCTAAATTCCTTCCAAATAACTTTAAGTACATCACTAACTTCGATGTCACCAAGGGAAAGACCACGAATGATAGTTACACTTGCCTGAGAACCAGAGTTTCCGCCTGTATCCATGATCATTGGAATAAAGGCTGTAAGCGCAACCTGAACTGCTAACTGTTCTTCAAAGCTTGTGATGATAAGGCCTGTAAATGTAGCGGAAACCATGAGGAGAAGAAGCCATGGAATACGCTGCTTCCAAATATCAAAGATAGAAGATCTAAGATATGGATGTTCAGATGGTGTAATAGCAGCCATCTTTTCGATATCTTCTGTAGCTTCTTCGGTCAATACGTCGATAGCGTCGTCGACAGTAACGATACCTACAAGTCTGTTGTCCTTATCAACTACAGGAAGTGCGTTAAAGTCGTACTTAGCAAGCTGCTGTGCTACGAATTCCTTATCGTCTGTAGTTTGTACAGCGATAGTATCGGATTCCATAATGTCTTTAATTTTTGCTTCATAAGGATTTAAGAGAAGATCCCTTACGGAGCAAAGACCAACAAGCTTCTTCTTGTCTGTAACGTAGCAGATATAAATAGTTTCCTTTTCAAGACCAGTCTGACGAATATGGTCGAAGGCCTGTGCTACAGTCATTTCCGGATGAAGGTCTACGTATTCTATTGTCATAATAGAACCAGCAGAGTCTTCTGGATAATTGAGAATCTGGTTAATGGATTTTCTTGTTTCTGCATCAACGTTGGCAAGCATTCTTGTAACAACGTTTGCAGGCATCTCTTCGATAATGTCTACAGCATCGTCGACAAACATGTCGTCGAGCATAAACTGAAGTTCCTTATCAGTAAGAGCTCTAATAAGAGTTTCCTGAAGGTCTGAGTTGAGTTCGATAAATGTATCAGCTGCTAAATCCTTTGGAAGCAATCTGTACATTCTTGGAATCTGTTCATCTGTAATCTCATCGTCATCTACGAGAGTTTCGATGATTTCAGCAATATCGGCTGGATTTAAAGAAGACAAAAGATCTCTAAGCATTTTGTACTGCTTGTTATGAATCATCTCAATGATTTCTTCAATGTTAAATTCTTTTTCCTGCATTTTAGCCCTCCTTTCGAATGGTATCTGCAATTTCAGATATCTTCGCCAATCTATGATTAAGACCCGATTTAGAAATAGGCGGATCGAATAAATCTTTTAATTCGTCCAAAGTAAGATCTGGATTTTCCAGTCTTAAAACCGCCGTCTCTCTTATCTTGTGTTTAAGATAATCAAGGCCTTTTCTTTCTGCTATGTAAGTAATATCCGCAATTTGTTTTTGCGCAGCCGCTACAGCCTTATCCGTATTGGCAGTTACGCAATTAATTGCTCTGTTGGCATCATTTCGAAGCCCTTTTGTTATTCGAACATCCTGGAACTTAAACAGCTGCTGCGTAGCACCGATAACAGTAAGAAAATCTTCTATCTGCTCACCGTCTTTTATGTACACAACCTGCTTGCCTCTTCTTTCAGCAAGCTTAGCCTTAAGCCCGAAGGAATTTATTATTTTGACAATATCTAAAGCAATTCCTTCACTATCGCAACTTATTTCAAGATGATAACTCTTGTTTGGGTCGCTGATGCTTCCGGCACCAAGGAACGCGCCGCGAAGAAGAGATTTCTTGCAACATCGTTTCTTAACTAAATCCGAAGAGATGTGCTGGTCTATAATGTTGGAGCCTTCTTTTACAGTAAGGATTCCGGCCTCTCTTAAAATAGCTTCAGAATTCATGTCGGTAGTTATTCGAAGTTCGTACTGCCTACTCTTTTGAAGCTGCGCCGGCTCTAAAACGGACAGAGAAGTTTTTGCTCCAAAATATTCTTTAATCAGCTGTACATAAAGTCTAGCTACAGCCGGGTTGTCCGTCTGAAGCTTTATACCAAACCCGCCTCGACCCATAGTAACGCTACCCGCAAAGCGCAAGAAACCTGCAATTTCTGCAAGCTGGCAACACTTCTTACCTATAGGAAGAGTTGTTATTTCTTTTTTTGTATCAGCTGTAAATGACATTTATAAATCTCTATGTTTTACTTTTACCTGTCTGCCGTTTTCTTCAAGTCGTCTTGCAATTTCATTGGCCATAACAACAGACCTGTGTCTGCCGCCCGTGCAGCCAATCGCAATGGTTAAATGATACTTGCCTTCTTTTATGTAGGATGGAATTAAATCTAATACCATACCTGTAACTCTTGCGGCAAACTTGTTTGCAATAGGATACTGAAGAACGTAATCCTTAATCTTCTTGTTGTTTCCTGTAAAATTCTTAAGGCTTGGAACATAAAACGGATTTGGAAGGAATCTTGCATCGAGTACCCAATCGGCCTCCTGAGGCATTCCGTTTTTAAAACCAAAAGATTCTACCATCAAGGTAAAAGTATCCTTTTGCTCGTTTTCAAAAATTCTCTTAATTTCGGAATTAAGCTCTGCAACTTTAATGCTTGATGTATCAATTATGTATGTGGCCTTATTTCTAAGCTCACTGAGCTTTTCTCTTTCGGCCATAATGCCCTCCTGAATATCTCCACCTGGAGCCAGAGGATGAGCACGTCTTGTTTCTTTATAACGTCTTGTAAGAGAAGCGTTAGATGCTTCAAGGAACATAATCTTATATTCCACTCCACGATTTTTAAGTTCTTCAAGACTTTCGTTTAAATCACCAAAGAACTTTCCGCCTCTAATATCTACTACAAAAGCCACCTTGTTAAAGTCTGCAGATGTGTTTTGAACAAGTGTTACAAAATCGTCCATAAGCTTTGGAGGCATATTGTCTATGCAGTAGTAGCCCAAATCTTCAAGACAATGAATTGCATGCGATTTTCCTGCACCGGACATACCGGTTACAATTATAAGTTCCATTTTTCTACCTCAGGTTTACAACCCTTGATTCTTCAAGTCCAGCTCTTAAAACTCTCTTGTAAGCACCTTCTACGTTGCCAACATTTTCAGGTTTATGTGCGTCTGAACTTAAAACAAATTGAACGTCGTAAAATTTTGCCATCTTGATTTCTTCCACAGTAAGATGCTCGTGGTGGTCGTTAATTTCAAGAAGCGTTCCGTTCTTTTCAGCTGCCTGTGCAACCCTTTTTATATCCACCTTAAGCTTGTCACCTGGGTGGGTTAGGATTTTAATATCATTCTCGTAGAGAGCTTTGATAATTAAATCTGTATTCTTTGCAATCCTAAAAATTGATGTAGGTGCATGATGAGATGAAAGCCAAGCACCAACGCAAATGCCAATTCCGGAAAGTGTATTTTCACCGAGATATGCATAATGATATCCGGCAATAATGTAATCGAATAATTTCTGATCTTCCTTGCTTACATCAAGATGACCATTCTTGTTTATAATATTTGCCTCGACCCCAAGTCTGATATCCATATCAGGATACAGCTTCTTAGCTTCTTCAATATCTTTTCTCATATTGGAAAGCTGATTCATCTTAATTCCGTAAGACAGATGGCCTGGGCCGTGGTCAGAAATACCAATTGTCTTAATACCCAGTTCGTGCGCCTTTTTAACATTATCAAGAATGCTTCCTAGACCGTGGGAATAAGTTGTATGTGTATGTAAATCGTATGTAATTCTACTCGCCAACTATAATTACCTCCGGCTCGAGTTTTACGCCAAATTTTGTGTAAACAGCATCCTGAACGATATGCATAAGTTCCATTACATCTTTTGATGTAGCGTTACCTTTATTGATAACAAAGCCTGCATGAAGATCTGACACCATTGCACCGCCTACCGCAAAGCCTTTAAGACCAGCATCTTCTATAAGTTTTCCTGCAAAATGACCTTCTGGTCGTTTAAAGAAACTACCCGCTGATGGAAAGGCCAGAGGCTGCTTTGTGGTTCTGCGCTTAGTATAATCTTTCATTCTTTCACGAATAGCTTCTGTTGAATCAGGAACAAGATTAAACTTTGCACTAGTTACTATCTCTCCATTTTTCTTAAAAGGACTCTCTCTATAGCCAAAACCTGTTTGGTCGTCTAAGAGTTCGGAAATGCTATGTTCGTAAGCGCCGGCGTTCATAAGCATTGCTCCGCCTACACTTCCAGGAATGCCGCAAGCAAATTCCAAACCACTAAGTCCATTATCTGCTGCTATGTTAGATACCTTTGCAAGAAGAGCTCCAGCACCAGCAATGATTGTGTTACCCTCAATCTTGATATCGGCAAAACCTTCGCCAAGCTTTACTATCGTGCCTCTATATCCTTCATCGCTAAACAATATGTTCGAACCGTTTCCCAAAAGAAACGCTCTCTCCATTGTCATAGCTTCTCTTAATTCATCTTCTGTATTAACAATTACAAAATTGTCTGCAGGGCCACCAATCTTAAAGGTGCAATGATTCTTAAGAGCTTCGTTATGTAAAATATTTAAACTCATTGTTCCTGCTCCAAAACCTTATCTTCTAATGCGATAATCGATTCAAGTCTTTCCAGCATGCTCTTTTGGAACATTTCATAAAATTCAGCGTGCTGAGGGCGCTCGCACATATATGGCGCCAAAAGCTTCTTAAAATCTTCGTAAGTAGTATTCAGCTGCGGAATTGGATAACCCATACCCAGCAGGCAATACATCATAGTTATCATTGCCATATCTACACTTGCGTCGATATAAGGATAAATTTTAATTAAATCTAAGAAGAGTATGCATGTGGCTTCTATAGGTTCAACTTTTGCTGAATAGAATCTTTTAAATGCTCCATCCAGTTCGTCTTTAATTGAATTAAAGTGGCACGGAATGAGTCCAAAATCAAATACGACAGGATTTGATTTTCGTATTTCGCCGCACCCCAGCATCTCAGCCCATCTAAGATACAGCTTTAAAGATGGATTAGACTGCATAGACAATTCTTCTTGCATATCCATATAAATATCTTTAAAGGCCATAACAAAACTGTAGGAAGAAAGAGGAACATCCTCTCTTAAAGTTCCTTCCAAAAGATCAACAATGTATGGTTTTGAAACATTCTGCCCTTTTAACTTAAATGCAGCGTGTGTCCAAGCCCATAAATTGCTCTTTGTATACCAAGTTTTAAACTCGCTGTTATTTGGGAATTTTTCCTGATATTCTTTCAGTTTTGCTTCGATAAGCTGTCTCATAAATTATTTCCTATTTGCGTAATCAACAATGGAATAATCAATATCTACGTTACCTTTAATTCCGTCTACTTTGCCCGAGTCGGTTGCCTGCCAAATACCAAATTCATAGCGAAGCCATGGCTGGTTGAAGTACTGTGCAAACCATTTTTCTACACCTTCGAGTTTATCAAACTCAAGATACTTCATGAATGTGCCTACGCCGCCATAAATCATTGGAGTGTAGCCAGCTTCTTTTAAAGTATTTGCAAAGGCAAGAACATTCTTAGTTCTCTGCTCTGCAGTAAGTGTAGATGTTCTATCTGATGCATTGCTTGTAGGCTCAATGTCGATAACAACTGGCCATGTAATGTTGTAAGGTTTAATTTTTTCGATTAAGTACTGAGCTTCTTCAATACCTTCTTCTTCAGTTAAAGCCTTGGTAACAAAATATGCACCAACTGCAATATCGTTCTGAAGAGCTCCGGTAAAGTTATCTACGTACTTTTTATCTTCAACAAGCTTTCCTTCTGTGTAACCTCTATAACCAACACGAATGAAAGCATAGTCGATGCCGGATTCCTTAACCTTAGCCCAATCAATATTTCCCTGGTAATAAGAAACGTCTATACCCTTAATAGTTCCTGCCAAGGATGACCAATCGTATTCGTTTAACTTAAGATCTTTATTAATCTTCTCATAAGTAAAGTTTCCAATTGGATCCTTGAAAATTACATAGTCCGGAAAGAGTCTACAGATAAGTTCCCACATAGAACCAGCTTTATTTGCTTCCTTTTCTACAGCTTCAATTGCTGCATTTGGA
>JAKSSI010000008.1 GCA_024403175.1 Clostridia bacterium | reverse complement strand
AGAAATTAGATTCCCAAATCTGATTCCTAACGTTGTAAATACATTAACTCCTATGGAACTCGCTGCAATTATTGCTAGACGTAAAGCCGTAGAGGAAACAGGTTATAAACCAGAAGAAATCGGTATTATTGCAATAGTACCTTGTTCTTCACAGGTAACTGCTGCAAGATATCCTGAAACATTGGATCATCCTGTAATTGATGCGGCAGTTTCAACAAGAGATATATACACAAGACTTCTTGCTCCAATGAAGTCTTTAAGACACGAAGATATTTCTCGTCTTTGCCACGCAGGTAAGGCTGGATACAGCCACGCATATGTAGGCGGCGAAGCAAGAGCAAGACTTGCTGAAGATTATCTTGCAGTAGATGGTGTAAACAACTGCATTAGAATGCTCAGCGACATTGAAGATGGTAATATCCCATCAACAGATTATGTGGAACTCAATGCTTGCGTGCAGGGTTGCGTAGGGGGGTGCCTTAACGTAGAAAACCCATACAGTGCAAGACTTAAGCTTAAACACATGGAAAAGAATCTGAAACTCTTCAGTGATAGAAATAAACTTGAGGGCGACGATTTAAATCTTATATATTCCGATAAGGAACTTGAATACATTCCTGTTTTATTACTTGATGAAAACAGAATGGCTGCAATTAAAAAGATGAACAAGATTGAAGAACTCACAAAGCACCTTCCTGGTATTGACTGTGGTTCTTGCGGATGTCCATCTTGCAGAGCCTTTGCGACAGATGTTGTAAAGGGTATTGCAAACGAAGAAGATTGTATCTTTAAGGTTCAGCAGAGATTAAGAAAGATGGTTGGTAGTGAACACATGGAAGAAGTTCTTCCTGCTGCTATGAGATCTGGCCATCATGAAAGTGAAAAGGAATAATGACTGTAGAAAAACTTGCAGAAGAACTGCAGCTTGAATATCTGAATAAAGGCGACGTCTCCTTAGAAGTTAATGGCGGATACTGCGGAGATCTTCTAAGCTGGGTAATGGGTAGAGCTGAAGAAAACAGTGCTTGGATTACCATTATGTCCAACATTAATGTTGCGGCTGTTGCTGTAATGGCTGGTGTTTCCTGCGTAGTTATTTGCGAAGGTGCAAAGCCAGACCCTGAACTTTTAAAAAGAGCTGAAACAGAAGAAATCAATATTCTCGGAACAGATAAAGCGATTTTTGAAACAGCAGTTGCTATAGGCAACTTACTTAAATAGGAACAGACGTGGAATATTCATTTGATTTACATATGCATTCCTGTTTGTCTCCGTGCGGGAGCAACGAAAATACTCCAGCACTACTTGCAGGGCTTAGTGCCGTAAATGAAACAGATATCATAGCTCTGACAGATCATAATACCTGTAAAAACTGTGGTGTCTTTATGGAGGCAGCTGAGCACTACGGACTTTTAGGAATTCCAGGAATGGAACTTACAACTTCCGAAGAAGTTCATGTTGTATGCCTTTTCCCAGATTTAAATTCCGCTATGGAATTTGATGGATATGTGCATTCGAGACTGATGCAGGTAAAAAATAAGCCAAAGTTCTTTGGTCAGCAACTTGTTGTTGATATAGATGACAATGTTGTTTGCGAAGAAGAAATAATGCTGGCTGGTGCTTCCGATATAGGAATTTACGAAGTCTACGATTTGGTAGATAAACTCGGCGGGGTATCTTACCCGGCGCATATAGATAGGCCATCAAACTCACTTCTTAGCAACTTGGGTTTCTGGGATGCTTCAATGAAGTTCCCAATGGCCGAACTGTCCTACGGATGCGATTTTAACACCTTAAAGGATAGAAAAGATTTACAAGGCTTATCTTTTGTTAGAGGTAGTGATGCTCACTATCCTGATCAACTAAAACCTAAATTTCAGTGCATTGATTTGGCCGAGAAAACAGCGGCTGAATTGATTAATAAATTAAACAATAATATTTTGTAGTTTATTGTATATGGAGGAAAAACTAATGCCTAATTTAAAGACAGCAGTTCCTTTTGCGGGTACACCCGAACAGGAAAAGCAACTGCGTGAAGTCATTAATGAATGGAAGGGCAAGCAGGGAGCAACAATGCCAATTATGCAGGCAGCTCAGGAAATCTATGGATATCTTCCAGAAGAAGTCCAGATTATGATTGCTGAAGCTCTCGACATTCCACTCAGTGAAGTTTACGGAGTAGCTTCTTTCTATGCACTGTTCACACTTAACCCAAAGGGAAAGTATCGTATCTCAGTATGTCTTGGTACAGCTTGCTATGTAAAGGGCTCTGCCGATGTTCTTACTGCAATTGAAAAGAAGCTGAACATTAAGCCAGGTGGAATTACACCAGACGGAAAGTTCTCTCTTGATGCTTGCAGATGTGTAGGCGCTTGCGGACTTGCCCCAGTTATCATGATCAATGATGATGTTTACGGACGTCTAACACCAGACATGATTAGCGGTATCATTGACAAGTACGAATAATTACCATGAAAGAATTATCACTGCACGTGCTTGATGTGGCTCAGAATTCAATAACAGCCGGTGCCAATCTTATAGAAATTCTTATTTCTGAAATCGGAAATGAAAGAATCTTTCAGATTGTAGACAACGGATGTGGAATGTCTGAAGAAATGGTTCAGAGGGTTATCGACCCATTCACCACCACAAGAACAACAAGACGAGTTGGTTTGGGGCTTCCTCTTCTTAAGATGGCAGCAGAACAAACCGGAGGAAGTTTGGAAGTAAAAAGTAAACAAGGGGAAGGAACCACTGTTAAATCAGTGTTCTACACAGACAATATAGACTGTATGCCTCTTGGAGATATTTCCGGAACTATGGCTCTCATAATTCAGGGACTTCCACAAAGCGTAAATCTTGTTTACAAGCGCATTAAAGACGAAACAGGCTTTACTGTAGATACTAGAGAACTCAGAGAAATTCTCGGAGAACAAATCTCTTTTGCAGAACCTGAAATCGCCATTTGGATCAGTGAATACATAAGAGAAAACGAAAGTACCTTAAGTTAAGAAAGGAGAACAAGCCTTGAAAAGCTTAGAAGAATTAAAAGCAATCCGTTTAAGAATGGAAAAGCAGCTGGACGTTCGTGAAGAAGACGACGATACAATTAGAGTCGTTGTTGGTATGGCTACATGTGGTATTGCAGCAGGTGCAAGACCAGTACTTGAAGCTTTCATCGAAGAAGTTCAGAAGAGAAATCTTAAGAATGTAATTGTTTCCCAGACAGGATGCATCGGCGTTTGCAGACTCGAACCAATCGCTGAAGTATATATTCCAGGTCAGGAAAAGACAACATACGTTAAACTTAATGCCGATAAGGTTCCAAAGATTGTTAACGAACATCTCGTAAACAAGAAGACAGTTAGTGAATATACTATCGGCGCAGCTGAATAAGGAGGAACAGATGAATATAGTTCGTTCACAGATACTGGTTTGTAACGGTACAGGTTGTACTTCCTCCAACAGCCCAAAGATTATGGAACGCTTTGAGCAGGAACTCAAGGCGGCTGGAATGGATCAGGAAGTAAAATTAGTAAAGACTGGTTGTTTTGGTCTTTGTGCTAATGGTCCTATCGTTATTGTATATCCAGAAGGTGCATTCTACTCTCACGTTACTGTAGAAGATGTACCAGAAATCGTTTCTGAACACATTGTTAAGGGTAGAATCGTACAGAGACTTCTCCACAAGGATAATGAAGATGAAGCTCCTGTAACAAGCCTTACAGAAACAAACTTCTATAAGCACCAGCAGAGAATCGTTCTCAGAAACTGCGGTGTTATCAACCCAGAAAACATTGAAGAATATATCGGTATGGGCGGATACGAAGCTCTCGGTAAGGTTCTTACAACAATGACACCACAGGGCGTTATTGATGAAATCCTTGCTTCCGGTCTTAGAGGTCGTGGTGGTGCAGGATTCCCAACAGGTAAGAAGTGGCAGTTTGCTGCTAATGCTAAGAGCGAAGACGGCGTTAAGTACGTTTGCTGTAACGCAGACGAAGGTGACCCAGGCGCATTCATGGACCGTTCCGTTCTTGAAGGCGACCCACATGCTGTAATCGAAGCTATGGCTATTGCTGGTTATGCTATCGGTTCCCACCAGGGTTACATTTATGTTCGTGCTGAATATCCAATCGCTGTTAAGAGACTTGAAATTGCTATTGCTCAGGCTAAGGAATATGGTCTCCTCGGCGAAAACATTTTCGACTCTGGTTTCGAATTCAACCTCGAATTAAGACTTGGTTCTGGCGCATTCGTATGCGGCGAAGAAACAGCTCTTATGCACTCCATCGAAGGTTACAGAGGCGAACCAAAGAACAGACCACCATTCCCTGCAAACAAGGGTCTTTTCGATAAGCCATCTATTCTCAACAACGTTGAAACTTATGCAAACATTGCATGGATCATTAACAACGGTGCTGCTGCATTTAGAGCTATCGGAACAGAAACATCCCCAGGTACAAAGGTATTTGCTCTTGGTGGTAAGATTAAGAACACAGGTCTTGTAGAAATCCCAATGGGTACTCCACTTAGAACTATCATCGAAGATATCGGTGGTGGCGTTCCAAACGGAAAGAAGTTTAAGGCTGCTCAGACAGGCGGTCCATCCGGCGGATGCATCCCTGCAGACCTTCTTGATATCCCAATGGACTTCGACTCCCTCGGTAAGGTTGGTTCCATGGTAGGTTCCGGCGGACTTATCGTTATGGACGAAGATAACTGTATGGTAGATATCGCTAAGTTCTTCCTTGAATTCATCATCGACGAATCTTGCGGTAAGTGCACACCATGCCGTATCGGTACAAAGAGACTCTACGAACTCCTTGACAAGATTACAAAGGGTAACGGAACTCTTGAAGATATCGACAAGATTGAAGAACTTTGCAAGCACATTCAGGCTAACGCACTTTGCGGTCTTGGTCAGACAGCTCCAAACCCAGTACTCTCCACACTTATGCACTTCAGACATGAATATGTTGCTCACGTTGTTGACAAGAAGTGCCCAGCAGGCGTTTGCAAGAACCTTCTTACATACGTTATCGATGCTGACAAGTGCAAGGGTTGCAGAGTTTGTGCAAAGAACTGCCCAGCAGGTGCTATCACAGGCGAACTTAAGGCTGCACACACAATTGATGCTTCTAAGTGTATCAAGTGCGGTGTCTGCATGAACAACTGTAAGTTCGGCGCTATTTCTAGAAAGTAGGGGGAGGCTAAATGGAAAAAATGGTTAATCTTAAGATAAATAATATTCCGGTTACCGTACCTGAAGATACAAAGATTATTGAAGCTGCAAGACAGGCAGGAATCAAGATTCCTTCTCTCTGCTACCTTAAGGATATTAACGAAATCGGTGCTTGCCGTATTTGCGTTGTAGAAGTAAAGGGTGCTAAGTCTCTCGTTGCTTCCTGCGTATATCCTGTAAGCGAAGGTATGGAAGTATTTACAGATACTGAAAAGGTAAGACAGTCTAGAAGACTCACACTTGAACTTATCCTTTCCAACCACAGAATGGAATGTCTTACGTGCCCAAGAAACGGCAACTGCGAATTAAGACAGCTTGCTGCTGATATGGGTATTGACGTTGTTCGTTATGAAGGTGCAAACGATCTCAAGGAAGAAATTGAAGATTCTGCACTTCACCTTATCAGAGACAACTCCAAGTGCGTTCTCTGCCGTCGTTGCGTAAGCGTTTGCAGAAACTTCCAGGAAGTTGGCGTTATCGGACCTAACGACAGAGGTTTCGCAACACACATCGGTGCTGCATTCGACAGACCTCTTGCTGAAGTTGACTGTATTTCTTGCGGTCAGTGCACAGTAGTTTGCCCAACAGGCGCTCTCGTTGAAAAGGACGATACACAGAAGGTTCTCGATGCATTAAGAGATCCATCTAAGCACGTAGTAGTCGGTGCTGCTCCTTCTATCAGAGTTACACTTGGTGAATGCTTCGACATGCCAATTGGTTCTAACGTAGAAGGTAAGATGTATGCTGCTCTTAGAAGACTCGGATTCGACAAGGTATTCGATGTTGACCACGCTGCAGACGTTACAATTATGGAAGAAGGCACAGAATTCCTTCACAGACTCGAAAATGGCGGAACACTTCCACTTATCACATCTTGTTCCCCAGGTTGGATTAGATTCGCTGAACAGGACTTCCCAGAAATGCTTCCTAACATTTCTTCCTGCAAGTCCCCACAGCAGATGTTCGGATCTCTTGTTAAGACATACTATGCTGAAAAGGAAGGCATCGATCCAAAGGATATCGTAGTTGTATCTATTATGCCTTGCACAGCAAAGAAGTACGAAGTAAAGAGAGAAGAACAGAGATTAGCAAATGGTTGCATGCCAGTTGATATTTCTCTTACAACAAGAGAACTTGGCCGTATGATTCAGAAGGCTGGTATCATGTTCAAGAACCTTCCAGATGAAGAATGCGATCCACTCCTTGGTATTGCTACAGGTGCTGCTGTTATCTTCGGTGCTACAGGCGGCGTAATGGAAGCTGCTCTTAGAACAGTTGTTGAAATAGTTACAAACGGCGAAATGAAGCCTCTCGAATTCCACGAAGTTCGTGGTATGGTAGGCGTTAAGGAAGCTGAATACGAACTCCCAGGCAAGACTGTAAGAGTATGCGTAGCTTCTGGTGCTAAGAATATCAAGAACGTTCTTAATGGCGTTAAGTCCGGCGAACTGAAATATGACTTCATCGAATTCATGTGCTGCCCAGGCGGCTGCATCAACGGTGGTGGTCAGCCATATCAGGATGCTGATGTAAGAGGACATGTTGATATCAGAGGACTCAGAGCACAGGCTCTCTATGATCAGGATGCTAAGATGACTATGAGAAAGTCTCATGAAAACCCATACGTTAAGGCTGTTTATGCAGATTACCTTGGCGAACCGGGCAGCCACAAGGCTCATGAAATTCTCCATACAACATACATTGCTCAGAAGCGTTACAGAACAGATAAGTAGTCTTCGAAAATGAGCAAGGTATTAAAAACCATTACAATAATACTTGCAATGTTGGCACTGCTATCCCTATCGGTAGCAGTGCCGATTTTAATTCGCCCATTTTACTATGCTCACATAGATTTTTATCATTTGGACGAATATGTTGGTATTACAAAAGAAGAAACAAAAGAAGCTTATAATGAGATGCTTGATTTTTGCATAGGCAAAACGGATGAATTCTCTACAGGTGTTTTAAAATATTCAGAAGAAGGTAAGGCGCATTTTGTGGATGTAAGAAAACTCTTCATTCTGGATTTTGCCGTTGCAGGCTTTAGTGTAGTTGGGCTTATTGGTATATATCTTTTAAAGAAGTGGCCTAAGTTTAAAAAGCACGGAGTATTTTTCTATTCAAGTACAGGGCTGTGCCTTGCAATAGTGCTTCTTGGTGCTGCTGTGGCTACAAACTTTAATAAGTTCTTTTATTTATTCCATGCCGTTTTCTTCCCAGGGAAAGATAATTGGCTTTTCGACCCAAGATATGATCAAATTATCGATATCTTGCCAGAAGAATTCTTTAGAAATTGCGCAGCTGCCATTCTTGCCGTAATAGTAATTGTGACAATAATAGTGGTTGCTATTGATAGAAAGAAAAAATATACTATTAGTTAGAGATTATTTTAAATTGAATTTATGGAGGGTATTATGAAAGAGGTATATGATTTTTTATTTGCTTTCCATGTTTATTATCTTGCTACAAATGATAATGGTCAGCCAAGAGTAAGACCATTCGGAACAATGGATATGTTCGATGGCGCTCTTTACATTCAGACAGGTAAGAGCAAGGATGTTGCAAAGCAGATTGAAGCTTGTTCTAAGGTAGAACTTTGCGCATTTGATGGAAAGCAGTGGATTAGAGTTGCTGCAGATGCAATTGAGGATCCAAGAGTAGAAGCTCAGCAGCACATGCTTGACGAACATCCATCCCTTAAGGATAGATATGCAGCTGGCGACGGAAACACTGTTGTTTACAAGCTTACAAATGTAACAGCTACATTCAGCTCCTTCACAGCAGAACCAAAGACTGTAACATTCTAAATTGCTGAAATAAAAAACGAATTCAAAAAGACATTTTATGATTCCTAGAGGACACGCTCTCGCTAAGCCGGGGAATACATAAAATGTCTTCTTTTAATCGCAATTTTTGGCTGCGGATTCAAGCTTCGCAATACTTTAATTTAGCAATTATTTTGCAATTCTTCTAGAAGTGAAATAGTCTCTTTTTCATCTAACCAACTTTTATATGTGTCATGATATTTTACACGATACTTTTGTCCTATAGGCCCGTCCACCAAAAAGCAATCCAAATGAATATCTTTTTCGAAATCGAATCTAATAAAACCAATTCCATCTGTGCAACTTGTTTCGCCGTCCCATCTGTAACGAATACTGGTTAGATCAGCAATTTTCAAAGGAAAAGATTTCTCCATAAGTACAAGATGTCCGTTAGCATCACAGCCAAAATCTGCCACATAATCTGGGTCTGCAGAAATCTGTAGATGTGTAAAATCTAAATTGCTAGCATTACTTATTTTCTCTAATATTTGTTCCATTCGTTCTGCGAAATATTCGTTAGTCATATGTTTACCTCCTATAACAACTATTTAAATTTTATCTATATGAGCAATAAAACCATAGTGAATTTGCTTTCTTAAATTATACACCCACTTACAGCACTTTCCATCTTAGTGCTTGATGCAATATGGAGTTGCCTGTTTTGAAGATCATTGTTTTCTCCTAAAAGGAGATTTCTTAAGAATAACTCAATATATGTTCGATCTTCTGCGATGCCTTTTGTTAAATTGTTGTAATTTGCTCTTACAAGGGCGTTTCTAAAATACCATGAGTTCTTTGCGAATGTGTCGTTGTTTATGTTGAATCCGAGGCTTCGCAGGTATTTTATAGTGAATACTGCAGTGGTTCGAGTATTGCCTTCTTCAAATGCATGAATCTGCCAAAGATTTGAAATGAAAATTGCAAGATGCTTTATTATTTCATCTATGTTTTTTTCTGCATACTTGTAATTCTTTTCTACTTCGAAATCGTATTCTAGTGTGGCTGCAAGTTCTCTATAATCGCCATACATTACGGATTCTCCGTCGAGAACCCACTCGCTTTTGCTAATGTTAAATGTTCGAAGCTGTCCGGCTCTTTTTAAAATTCCTTTAAAAAGAAAACTATGTATTGAAATAAACTGACCCACAGAAAATGTGAATGAATCTTCGGATATTAACTGACCAATTCTAATCGATGTCTTGTCGGCTTCTTCTGCTCGATTTTCAACGACGGGGTGGCTTTGATAGTAGCTGGTGATAATTTGGTCGAGCTTATTTAAACTAATTTCTCCATTTATGTATCTGTTGGATACTTGATTAAAATAAGAGGAGTTTTTTAGATGATCAACTTCTTGCAATCCAATTCCTGTTTCTAGTATGTATTTGTTAGAATATTTAATGCTCATAAGGGAATAGTACTACAGTAATTTTTAAAGTGCAATTTTAAAGTGCAAACCGTAAAGATGTTGCACTTAAAAATAGTTTGCAATAAAAAACCAAGAGCTTTTGGCTCTTGGTTTTGCTTCAGCATTAAATTTACTTACCGAAATATCTCTTAAGAAGTCCTGCAAGTGCTCTGCCGTGTCTTGCTTCATCTCTTGCCATTTCGTGAACTGTGTCGTGAATAGCGTCGAGGTTGTTAGCCTTAGCAAGCTTTGCGAGTTCAAACTTACCAGCTGTTGCGCCGTATACGCAATCAACTCTACACTTAAGGATCTCATCTGAGGATGCTGTCAAGTTAGGGTCGCATTCGGAACCGAGGAGTTCTGCAAACTTAGCAGCGTGTTCAGCTTCTTCATAAGCGGCCTTTTCCCAATAAAGACCGATTTCTGGATAGCCTTCTCTGTGAGCAATTCTTGCCATGCAAAGGTACATACCTACTTCGGAACATTCGCCTGCAAAGTTAGCCTTGAGCTGTTCGATAATATACTTCTTATCTTCTTCAGAGCATGCATCGAGCTGCATTCCAACACCAAATACGTGTTCTGCAGCAAGTGGAGCATCTGCATCCATTTCCTTAAACTTGGATCCTGGTACCTTGCACTGTGGGCACTTGAAATCTTCTGGCATTTCGTCGCCTTCGTATACATAACCGCATACTGGACATACATATTTTTTCATATTTATACCTCCTTTTTTCTCATATAATTATACCCTAAAAGTGTGATATAATCAATTTCATGAAAAAAAGCAATAACACTAAAAACAAAATAGTTGCAAGTGCTTGGAAGCTTTTCTATAGCCAAGGCTTTGAGAATACAACAATAGATGATATTGTTGCGGATTCTGGTACGTCTAAAGGCTCTTTTTATCATTATTTTACAGGTAAAGATGATCTTTTAAACACCCTTGCTATTCTTTTCGATGAAAAGTACGACGAGCTTAAAATTACTATGGACCCAAAGCTTGGGCCAATAGAAAAGCTTTTGTATTTAAATCATGAGCTTTTCCTTATGATAGAAAACACGGTAAGTTTGGATCTTCTAAGAAGACTTTTTGCGGCGCAGCTTCTTGCCCGTGCCGACCGCAGTCTTCTTGATACAAGCCGAACCTACTATAAACTTCTTCGTTCTATTGCCCTTGAAGGCCAAGAAAAGGGCATTTTTAGAGACGAACTAACAACAAACGATATAATGAAGGCTTATGCAGTTTTAGAGCGTGGATTAATGTATGATTGGTGCCTGTGCAACGGAGACTATTCTCTATGTAATTACTCTGCTCAGGTTTTACCTACACTTTTGCAAGGTTTTTGCAAAAAAATTGATTGACATTAGCACAAGTCGCTGTTATAGTTATTGGGTATCACTATGCCGAATAGGGGCATTGTGAATTTTGAAATGGAGGAACCATTAAATGGCTAAGAACGGATCAAGAGTTAGAGTTACTCTTTCTTGCCCAGAATGCAAGCAGAGAAACTACAACACAACAAAGAACAAGAAGAACGATCCTGATCGTATCGAACTTATGAAGTATTGTAAGTTCTGCAAGAAGGAAACACTTCACAAGGAAACAAAGTAGTAGGAAGGAACTTAAGACATGGCAGAACAAGCTGTTGTTAAGAAGAAGGGCTTTGCGAGAATTGCAGAATATTTCAAGGGAGTATCTGCAGAACTCAAGAAGGTTGCATGGCCTACAAAGAAGGAAACATACAAGTACACACTCGTAGTTCTCGTAGTGTGCGCTGCTTTTGCGCTCCTCTTCTGGGTACTTGATACTATTTTCCTTGCACTGTTAGGTCTCATCATATAGTAGGAGCAAGAAATGTCCGACGAAATGATTTTGGAACCTACACTTAATCAGACCGAAGAGGAAGAAGAAGTTCAGGTTAAGCCTTTTGCAAGACCTGCAGATAGAGCTGCAAGCGGTAGCCGCGTGCAGGCTGTTTCTGTTGCAAGAGAAGCAGAAGAAATCCCTGCTGGATTCTTCAGAAGACTCAAGGAGCCAAAGTGGTACATCGTGCACACTTACTCCGGTCATGAAGATAAGGTTAAGACAAATCTCGAAAAATTGGTAGAAAACAGAGGCATGCAAGATTTGGTGCTTCAGGTTATCGTGCCAAAAGAAACTGTTATCGAGCATAAAGAAACAGGATCTAAGTCTAGAGAACGTAAGGTCTTCCCTGGATATGTACTGGTTAAGATGATAGTAACTAATGAATCCTGGTACCTTGTACGTAACACTCAGGGTGTTACAGGCTTTGTAGGACAGGGTTCAGAACCTATTCCACTCTCTGACGAAGAAATCAGAAGACTTGGAATTGAAAAGGTTGAAATTGTCCTCAACATCGAGGCTGGAGACAATGTAAAGATTATTTCCGGACCTTTCAAGGGCTTCACTGGTCTTGTAGAAGAAGTTAATGTAGATAAGCGTACTCTCAAGACTAAGGTTGACATGTTCGGAAGAGCAACTCCGGTTGAACTCGAATTCGATCAAGTAGACAAGCTCAATTAAATTTAAAATAAAATAATAGGGTCGCCCTATAGAAAGGAGAAGCTTATGGCAAAGAAGATTGATGGTTTCATTAAACTTCAGATTCCTGCAGGCGCTGCAAATCCAGCTCCACCAGTTGGTCCAGCACTTGGTCAGAAGGGTGTAAACATCATGGATTTCTGCAAGCAGTTTAACGCTAAGACAGCTGATCAGCAGGGTATGATTATTCCTGTTGTAATCACAGTTTATGCAGACAAGTCCTTTACATTCATCTGCAAGACTCCACCAGCACCAGTTCTTATTAAGAAGGCTGCAGGTATCCAGAAGGCATCTGGGGAACCAAACAAGAAGAAGGTTGCTACAATCACTACAGCTCAGGCTAGAGAAATTGCTGAAAAGAAGATGCCAGACTTAAACGCTGCTAACATCGACACAGCAACAGAAATGATTAAGGGAACCGCAAGAAGCATGGGCATTATTGTCCAGGACTAATTAGTGGGAGGCTTGATACGCCGCTAGTACCACAAGGAGGAAAATTATGGCCAAGAAAGGCAAGAAGTATCAGGAGGCAGCTAAGTTAATCAACAAGGCTGAACTCTACGACGTTGAACCAGCATTCGAAACAGTTGTAAAGACTGGCACAGCTAAGTTCGACGAAACAGTTGAAGCTCATTTCAAGATGGGGCTCGACGGAAGACACGCTGATCAGCAGATCAGAGGTGCTATCGTTCTTCCAAACGGAACAGGTAAGGTTACAAAGGTACTTGTATTCGCTAAGGGAGAAAAGGTAAATGAAGCTGAAGCAGCTGGCGCTGACTATGTAGGCGGCGAAGAGCTCGCTCAGAAAATCCAGAAGGAAAACTGGTTTGACTTTGACGTAGTAGTTGCAACACCAGATATGATGGGCGTTGTAGGTAAGCTCGGTAAAGTATTAGGTCCAAAGGGCCTCATGCCAAACCCAAAGTCTGGTACAGTTACAATGGACCTTACAAAGGCTCTTGCAGAAATCAAAGCTGGTAAGGTTGAATACCGTCTGGACAAGCAGAACATTGTTCACGTACAAATCGGCAAGGTTTCTTTCGGTGCTAAGAAGCTTGAAGAAAACTTCACAGCAATCGTAGAAGCTATCATTAAGGCTAAGCCTGCAGCAGCTAAGGGTCAGTATATCAGATCCGCAGCAATCGCTTGCACAATGGGCCCTGGAATCAAGATCAACCCAGCAAAGCTTGGCTAAAAGGCGACGGCCGAATCGCAACTTAAACAGAATACAATAGCTGTAGACAGCGAGTGGGCTTTGCCCTCAATACCTCGCCGAGGTTACGATTCATAAATCAGAGCCTTTTCAGTCTGCGACATCGAAAAGGCTTTCTATATGAAAGCCGGAAAGGAGAGTAAATGTCAGTAGAAAATCTGAAAGTAAAAGCAGCCGTAATTGACGAAATTAAAGCTAAATTAGACGGAGCACAGTCCGCAGTAATCATCGATTACATGGGAACAACTGTAGAAGAAGCTACAGCAATGAGAAAGGCACTCCGCGAAGCAGGCGTTGATTACTGCGTTTACAAGAACACATTAATTAACAAGGCTATCGAAGGCACAGCTTTCGAAGGCTTAAAGGATGCACTTGTTGGACCATCCGCACTTGCAGTTTGCAAGACAGATGCTATCGCACCAGCAAGAGTTATTAACAAGGCAATGAAGGACACAAACAAGATGGCCTTCAAGGCAGGTATCGTTGAAGGAATTAAGTATGATGCAGCAGGACTGCAGACTCTTGCTGATATCCCATCCAGAGACGAACTTATTGCTAAGTTCCTCGGTTCTATTCAGAGCCCTGTTGGAAAGTTTGTTCGCACTCTTGTAGCAATTTCCGACGAAAAAGCAAAAGAAGCATAGTAGTTTAGTAATTTCATATTAGGAGAAATAAAATGAACAAGGATCAGATCATTGAAGCAATAAAGGCTATGACAGTTCTCGAACTCAACGAACTCGTTAAGGCTTGCGAAGAAGAAT